>CAMKRB010000133.1 GCA_946415045.1 uncultured Myxococcales bacterium | reverse complement strand
TGCCCGGTTTCTTCATCAAAATAGTGATTGATGTGCATCGGGCGAGAATAACTGTAAAAGCCATATTGTATATATTTGTTGTCGATTTTCATGACGTCGCGGTGATCAAAACATCTGCCTTCGATACACCACTGGCCGACGTGACAAGTATCTTTATCACATATACATTTATCTTTTTCACAATAAGGCCGGCCTGTTTTCCATACAAAACCGTCGGGTAAAGGCTGTAGATTGGCCAAATCCACGCAATGATTCTGATAACATCCGGTATCTTCAGCACAGATTTCATTGCCACATTGGCATTTGTCAAATCCGATGTTCCATACAGCTGTTTTGCCGCCAAGACCCTCGGGTGTGCTGACTGTACTTGAGACGCCCAATAGTTCTGCGGTCTGCTTTTCTATTGAATTATCTGCATCGAATTGTGCTTTAAGGTCTTTATACTGTTTCCATTGTTCCTCCGTTAATTCCGGGCAGAAATCGAATTTGACGATATCGCCCATCGGATGCGGAATACACGTCATATTGGATTTCTTTTCTATCCAATTATCGCCGCATTTAAACATGTGGCTTGCTCTTTCGTCCCCTTCATCTTCTTCGGTCATTTGGGAACGATAATAAATATAATCACTATACCAATCGCCCGCGGCCTGTTCACACGCATCATTCGTTTCATCTTCCTCTATTTCATAATCATAGGTTATTCCATCCTCATTAAAAGTCCATTTATATTTACTTTCGATACATTGCTCCCGATAGCACTGGCTGCCGTACCGGCAGGGTTTGCCGCCGCAGATGCATTCCTTATCCTTGCATTCCCAGGCATACTGGTCATTGATACTGCTAAAGTTCACCTTAACCACTTCGCGATAGCTGCTTCCATTGTCGCAGAATGGATATTGTATGACGCTATCCGTATCTTCTGACATCAATTTGGGGCTCATCACATCCGGCTCATATTTGAACCGTGTTTCATCGCCATAACCGCCGATCTGCTTGCATTCGTAGCCATCCGGAACTTCGGGGATGAGCTCGGGCTTTTGGTTATCGCCAAAACAATAAATTTTACCGTCGCTGCATCGGACGCCGTTGGCAACATCATCATCCCAGCGTTTGTAAGTATCGGTATCTTCAGAAGATCTATAAAACTTTGGGCAAACAACGACAGGTTGTGTCTGTTCATTCACGGCCGCAGCAGGATCTGGAGTCTGCTTTGCACACCCCATCAGCAATATGGCTGATATAAATATAATCGAATTCTGTCGCATCTTTATCCTTGTTTGTTTCGTGCGCGGCTCACATACTCAAATCGGTCTTCGGTATTGATCCACCGGTTGAGCGGTTCAATGATCCCCGTTTTATCGACATAAATCACGCTGTGAATGATATTGTCAAACAGTGCATCCAGAATTCAGGTATTTTCCCATCGAGTCCTTCGGTCGCATTCATGATGACAGTGGTGCAAGCTCCACTGCCTGAATCTATCACCATAACGCGCATTTGTGCAAATGGCGAGGAGGGAACGTTGCGTTTAACTGAATTCTGCTTATGTAAACACCTTCTATCCATTCGTTTATACTGAATGGAAATGCTCAAAAGCTTTCATTGTGAATGAATGGAAATGGTCAAAATCATTCATTATGAATGAATGGAATACTACAAAAGCGTTCATTGTCAATGAATGAAAGTGCTCAAAAGCGTTCATCGGTAATGAATGGCGTGTTTGAGAACGGCTAATTTGGGTCTGCAGATACAGCCGCGCAGCGGCGCCCGGCGTATGGCACATAGCCGGGCGCAAGAGGGCGTATGGCCGTAAGGCCAAAGCCCGAAAAAATGGCGAGCGTATGCGCAGCAAGCCCGCAGGGCGGCTGGCGCATAGCGAAGCAACAAAAACGCGAACGCGAGATGGTGCAAATCTAACGTTTTAGGCTGGCGAATGGATTGTTGCCGAATGATTTGCTCTCGTTATGTGAAGGTTTGATTTTGTCGCGTTTTTTGTTGTTTGTGCCGGCGGATGCGTTGCCGCGCACGGGTTCGTCGCTGAGGCGGCAGCTGAGCGCGATGCGGCTGCGGGCGAGGTCGACGTCGATGACGCGGACTTTGACGGGATCGCCGACGCTGACGATTTCTGCGGGATTGCTGACGAATTTGTCGCTGAGGGCCGAGATGTGCACGAGGCCGTCCTGATGGACGCCGATGTCGACGAAAGCGCCGAAATTGGTGACGTTTGAGACGACGCCGTCGAGAATCATGCCGACTTTGAGGTCTTCGATGCGCGTGACGTCGTCCTTGAATTTGGGCGGTTCGAATTGGGCGCGCGGATCACGGCCAGGTTTCTGGAGTTCGGCGATGATGTCGTTGAGCGTCATCAGGCCGACGTCGTCGGAAATGTACTTTTTGACGTCGATTTTTGAGACGAGTGCGGTGTTGCCGACGAGTTCGCTCACGGTTTTGCCCATGTCTTTGGCGATGGTTTCGACGAGTTTGTATCGTTCGGGGTGAACGGCCGAGGCGTCGAGCGGGTTATCGCTTTCTCGCACGCGGATAAAGCCTGCCGCCTGTTCGAATGTTTTGGGGCCCAAACCCGAGACTTTGAGCAGTTGTGCGCGCGATTTGAAGTTGCCATTCTGTTCGCGGTGGGTGACGATTTTTTTGGCCATTGAGGGGCCGATGCCGGCCACATAGCTCAACAGCTGGGCGGATGCGGTGTTGAGTTCGACGCCGACGCGATTGACGCAGCTTTCGACGACTTCTTCGAGCTTTTTCTTGAGCATCGGCTGATAGACATCGTGCTGATACTGGCCGACGCCGATGGATTTGGGGTCGATTTTGACGAGTTCGGCGAGCGGGTCCTGGAGGCGGCGTGCGATAGAGATGGCACCGCGGACGGTGAGATCGAGATCGGGGAATTCATCGCGGGCGACATCCGATGCCGAATAGATGCTGGCGCCGGATTCCGAGACCATCACGACGTATGGACGAGTGGCTTCGGGCAGCGATTTGACGAGTTCACGCACAAATGCTTCGGTTTCGCGGCCTGCAGTGCCGTTGCCGATGGCGATGGCGCGCGCCGGATGGCGCTTGATAAAGGATAACAACTCTTTTCGGGCTTCGTCTTCGCTGTGGGTTTGCGGATAAATCGTCGTATTTTCCAGGAATTTTCCGGTTTCGTCGAGGGCCACGACTTTGCAGCCGGTGCGGACACCGGGATCGATGCCAATCACAGCCACTGCGCCAAGCGGTGGGGCGAGCAGCAGATTTTCGACGTTCGATGCGAATACATCGACGGCTTCCTTATCGGCTTCCTGTTTGAGATCGACGCGCACATCCGATTCAATGCTCGTCATGAGCAAGCGATCAAATGCATCGCGGCAGGCATCGACCAGAATCGGGGCCGACGGGGATGATGAATCGACATGCATCATCGACGAAATATGGTTCACGGCTGTATCTTCGTCGAGTTCGATGTTCGATTTGAGGAATCCGTCGCGCTCGCCTCGGCGAATGGCGAGGAATCGATGGCCTTTGCAGTCTTTGAGCGGGGCGCGATAGTTGTAGTATTGTTCGAATTTGGAACGCTCGGCTTCGGCTTTTTCGGTGCCTTCGGCGACGATTTCGCCCGACGAAACCATGTAGTTGCGCAGATAATCGCGGACCGGTGCGGTTTCGGAAACGACTTCGGCAATGATATCGCTTGCGCCATCCAGTGCATCGCCAACCGTTTCCACGCCTTTTTCGGCATTGATATATGAAGTTGCTGCGGATTCGGGTGAGGTGTCGTGCGACTGCGCCATGATGAAGGTGGCAAGTCCTTCGAGACCTTTTTCTCGAGCGATCATAGCGCGGGTGCGGCGCTTGGGCTTGTAGGGCAGGTACAGATCTTCGAGCGCAGCTTTGGTCGATGCTTCTTCGATTTGTTTTTTGAGCTCGGGTGTGAGTTTGCCCTGGCTTTCGATGGATGCCAGAATGGTATCGCGGCGCTCGGCCATTTCGTTGAGATAAGTCTGGCGTTCTTCGATGTTGCGAATCTGGACTTCATCCAGACCGCCGGTGCGCTCTTTGCGGTATCGTGCGATAAATGGGACGGTAGCCGATTCTCCGAGCAGTTCGAGGACGGCCGAAACGGCGTTTTCGGCCAGATTGAGTTCTGTGGCAATTGCCTTGCTGAGTTGTTGTTGTGTAAGCATAGTTTGAGGGCTTTATATGTAGATTGTGCTGATACACTGATACTGGAGATTATCTTGTTTCTGCCGGGCGCGCCTGCGGCGCACCCGGTTATTTATACAGATGTGACGCCTTCCAGGCGTGTCTGATCACACGTATTGCACCTTGTTTTAATCGGGCGCGCCTGCGGCACACCCGGTTATATATACAGATGAGATGCTTTCCGGGTGTGTCTGATCACGCGTACCACACCCCATTGGGGTGCGGCTGCGTCACAGTGGGTTGCGATTTTTTTTTTTTAGTTATCTTCGAGTCTTGAGCGATGCGTGCGTCGAATACGGGGACGACGCTCGGAACGATCAGAGGCTGGCTCGGATTCAGGAATTTCGCGGATTTCAGGTTGAGGTGCAGGTTCAGATTGTGGCTCGAAATCCTGTGAGAAATCCTGGGAATCATCGCGATATTCGGCATCATCGCGAGGTTCAGACATGCTGAATCTGCGCGTGCGACGGCGGGTGCGATGAGACCGTCGGTTCGAAATTGTTGAATCATCATCGGTTGCGGTGGATTCTGCAATCACAGGTGCTTTCTGAAGTTCCGGAACTGGAGCGGGTGCAACCGGCTGTTCCTGTTCGATGGGTGCAGATTCATTCAGCGTCGATTTGGCTGCACGTACACGACGAACGCGGCGTGTGGACCGATTCTCTTCGGACGATGAAAGCGCGACTTCAACCGGGGCAGGAATATCATCCAGTTGTGAAGTACTGGCCACCGGCTGCGTATTTTCGATGGCTTCGGCGATGGGAGAAACTGCAGGAGATTCAGGTGCTGCAACATCCTGGGAATCTTTGCGTCGCGTACGTCGCACGCGTCTTTCGCCCTGTTTTGCACCTGTATCGCGGGAAGGTCTGGCATCGGCAGATTTTGCGGCTTCGGGCTGCGGTTTGGATTCGGATTTTGCCGCAGACGGGGCATTTTGAGCCTGCTGTATGGAGAATGCACGTTCGCTGCTGGACTGATTGAAATCCGGTGCTGGTGCTTTTGCGGGCTCGGTGTTGTCAGAAGAATCCTCAAAATCGCTGATGCGTTCGCGTCGCGTTCTTCGGACGCGTCTCGATCCTGCCGCTGCTTCCTGTTTGTCGGCATCATCCACTGTTGGAATGACTTCGATCGGCGCAGCAAAGAGCTGAGCGATTTCATTGTCGATGCTGTGCGCAACATTCTCGACGCTGTGCGCAACATTGAAGGACTCATCCGATTCGGCTGAAACTGCGTTGTCTGAACGCGTTCTTCGGACTCTGCGGGAGGATTTGCGCATCGCTACTGCAGGCAATTCCTGAGTGATTTCCTGTGCGATCTGGTTTTCGCGCACTTTACGCAAATTCTCATCACTTGGCAGCTGCGTATCTTCGTCGTGCATAAACGTCATTGGAGCGATGGGGACATTTGACGTAATCACGGGCTCATTGTCGCCAAGGAACGGAGAAACGGGGTCTTCGATGGCCTGACGACGGCGGGCGCGGCGATGTCTTCGACGGCTCACGTCTTCATCTTCGGCCAGCATAATGCCGTTGTTGTCGGCTGCATTGCTATCGGCATCTGATGCATCTTCTGCGGGCGTTTCGATTTCCGGTTCACGGATTTCGGGAATCTCCGGCTCTGCGGCAAATGCTTCATCCGATGTGGCGGATGCATCTTCATCAAACGATGCGATCACAGCATCGCTGCCAAAAATCTGCTGAAGCTGTTCGCTCAGATTCCTGTAAAGATCGGCAAGTCTGCTGGAATTCAGCGCTTGAGCCGCGCGTCTTCTGGATGCAGAAGATGTGCGTTCGGCCATGACTTTGCCATCGCCATAAACGGCGTCGCGCTGTGCGATCAGCAGCTGTGTTAGGGCATCCGGCTGTGCGTGTTCTCCGATGTTAAACAGAGCTGAAACACGGGCAAACGCATGTCGTGAGCTGATCTGTTCGAGCAGGGATTTGGCGTTGTTTTCACAATCAGACTCGGGATCGCGTGCGCGGGCAGTCAACCATTCTTTGGTCATCTCGATGCGATTTGCGAGATCCAGGGATTCATCCGATGCGTCATTTGCGTGAATGGCGGAAACGGCTTTGATGATATCTGTTGCGAAGAGGCGCAGATCACTGCGAATGCCGGAATCTTCCTGCTTTTTGAAGTGATGACGGGATTTGAAAGAGAACCGGCGTCTGGGGCGTTTTTCTTCGATGGATTTTTTGTCGAAGTCGATGAGAACGCGGTGGAGGAGTTCGACGAGCGCGGCGAGCGTGATGAAACTCGAGGCATAGCAATGGGCCGGAGCGGTCTGTGCATCGCCGGATTTGGATTTGACTTCGGGTTTCTTTGCGTCGGATTTGGGCGCTTCGACGGATTTGGGCGCTTCGACGGATTTGGGCGCTTCGGCAACTTCGGAATCGGCCTGTGCCGCAAGTTCTCTGCGATTGGCGCGTTTTGCGGCGCGTCTGCGGCGGGCGTCTTCGCTGGAGTATTCCTCGAAATCGTTTGGACGATAGCTGTCTGCTTCGGTTTCCTGTGCCTGATAGGCTTCGGCGACATCGATAATCGAAGCGGCATCGGTTGCAGCCACGGACACCAAAGCTTCGGGATGCAGTTCGCTTTCCTGACGTTTGGTGAGCCATTCGATGGATTCCTCGCCACGTGACATATCCCTGGATGCAACGATTTCGATGCGGATATCGTATTCATTTTCGAGTTGTGCGAAGTCGCGTCGACGAACATTCTGGACCTGTTCTGCGATATCCGGATGCAGCTTGATGATAACACCGCCGAGTTCGCCGTTTACGGCGCGAGCATCGATTTCGCGGATCAGGTTGAGGCCGATGGCATCGGCGCTTGGAATGAATCCGCGGCCGCCGCAGGTCGGGCATACCAGATGGGTGCGCTGCGCCAGTGTCTGGCTGATGCGCTGGCGGTTGATTTCGAGCAGGCCGTTGGCACTGATGCGTTCGACTTTGTTGCGCGCCTTGTCGCGCGCCATTGCATTGCGCATCACTCGCTCGACGTCGCGCTGATGCTTGCCGGAACGCATATCGATGAAATCGATGACGATCAGACCGCCGATATCGCGCATGCGCAGCTGACGTCCGATTTCGACTGCCGCTTCGAGATTGGTGTGATATGCAGTCAGATCCTGGGTTTCGCGTTTGGTCGAATGCGCGGAATTCACGTCGATTGCCGTCAGCGCTTCGGTCGGATCGATGACGATAAATCCGCCGCTGGGCAACTGGACTTCGCGAGCATATATCTGGTCGATCTGCTTTTCGATGCCAAAACGTGTGAACAACGGCATCTTGTTATCGTAAAGCCGCAGTTTTTCATCGCCGCCTGCAAATGTCGCCCGTACATAGGCCAGAGCGCGTTCGTAGCAGGATTTGTCGTCGATGAGGACTTCATTAATCGTCGAATCGAAGTAGTCGCGCATGGCCTGAACGACGATGTCCTGGTCGTTGTAGAGCAGGGCAGGCCCTTTGCCCCGTGCACATTCGGCTTCAATTTTGTGCCACAGCTGTACGAGGACTTTGGCGTCGCGCAAAAGAATGGCGCGCGACTGATCCATGGCGTTGGTGCGCACGATGCATCCGTAGCCTTCGGGTAAATCGAGGCTGCGCACTTTCTGAGTCAAATCGGCGCGGGCATCTTCATCGACTTTGCGCGAGACACCGCTTTTGGCATCTTTGGGACGCAGCACAAGATAACGTCCGGCCAGGCTGATGTTCGTCGTCACCTGTGCGCCTTTCAGTCCTGTGGCATCCTTGATGACCTGCACGATGAGCGTCTGTCCGATCGTCAAAATATCGGAAATCCGGGACGCATTCGGCATATTCTTGCAATAGACACTTTCGACGACATCGTTGAATGCCAGAAAACCGTTCTTTGTATCGCCGAAATCGACGAACGCCGCATTCAAACTCGGGGCGATATTGGCGACCACACCGCGGTAAATATTGTTACGCAAAAGGCCGCTTCGCTTTGTTTCTATCTCGAAATCCTCGAGTGTCTGGTTGTCAACTATCGCAACGCGCAATTCTTCCGCACGTCGCCCATTAATCAAAATCCTGCGAGTCAAGGGAACTCCAAATTGTAAAAAAAATACGTTATTACCATCGCCGCTCGGCCGTTCCGAGAGCCAGGCTCGGCCTCACTTTTGAGGCGCTGATCGGAACGAGGGCGAACCCATTCTTCTGAAAAATGAGTATAGCACAGAGTTATCCACAGGGTAAAAGAAAAACAAAAAAACGGCTGCACGAGGCAGCCGTCTTGCTTTTTTGTCTGTTGGGACGAATTACTGAACTGCAGGAGCCTGGCTCAGATCGAGCGTCTGAACTTCGGCAGTTGCGTAGTTTGTCATGACCATCTGCTTGTTCTGATCGAGCATAATCTCACCCAGAACGACGCCATCGCGTTCAACGATCATGCGGTTGTCGTCGACTGCAGTGAACTTCATCGAGCCATTCTCGCCAACGGCCATCACGGAGCCATCTTCGGTCGGCTCATAGGTGATGTTGCTGCCAATCGGATTCGAACCCGTGAAGAATTCGATCATATTGATGACCCAGAAATCTGCGAGCATGAACAATTCGTATGCGGGCAGAATGATGAACAACCAGTAGATGATTGTTTTGACC
>CAMKRB010000132.1 GCA_946415045.1 uncultured Myxococcales bacterium | reverse complement strand
GTTATCCTATCCTGCCTTCACAAAACGTTTATGAAGGCTCAACAACCAAATCCTATGAACCCGATGTTGCCTGGAATGTTCAGACAAATCTGTTCTTCATGTTCTAAATTGAATGCCGCTGTACGGCGACTGCGTAAATCATGGCTCCAGACGCCGGGTTCCTGGGTATTGGGCCCGCAATTCCCATGTCGTTGCTGTTCGCCGTTCACTCGTTGCTGTTCGTGATTTATCAATACTTTGGTCGTACAGAAACATACCAAATGCCGCCAAAGAGGTGCTGCATGCATAAATGGATGAAATTATTTATTCTGCTGTGTCTGCTGGTGCTTGTCGCCCCCGGATGCTCGAAGAAAAAAGGTGAGTCAAAGCCTGATCCCGAATCCAAAACCGTGGATCTCGGCGAGTCGGATGCGGATAACGCTGACAATGCCGAAAACGCAGACAAAGACAAAAACAAAGACAAAGATACCAAAGATAACGAGAGAGTCAGGGACAGAGCTAAAAAGGGGCCAGATAAAAAAGCCGGCGAAGACAAGAATGATTCGGATGGCGCAAAGGCCGATAATGACGATGCCAAAGACCCGGATGCCAAATCCAGACGCAACAAACGCAATGTTAAAGCGCCCGATGCACCGGAAAAAGACGGCGAATCGGATGCGCCAAAACAGGATAATACCGAAACCGCTGAGGGGGTGGATTTTGGGGATATGGATGCAGAGGATACCGCAGCGCCTGCGCCAAAACCACCCAGACAGCCAAAAGTCCGCGAAGGCATGAGCATCGAAAAACTCATTAATATCCGCGAGCTCCGCGAACAAACCGGCTATTCCGGCACCCTGCAGGAAGCATGGCTCCTCGGACAGAATCCCGATAACCGCTACAATGCCATGCGCCTGGCTACCGATAAATCCGACGAACTCGGGTTCGCCGTTCAGGTCTGGAAACCCGGAAATGAAACTGCTGCCGCCAAACGCTTCACCGATCTCTTCTCGCAATCCTTCGGCGGACAAAAGATTAAAAACGTCGCTACAGACGCCTTCATCTCAACTCATCACAAACTCAACGAACTTTGCTTCTTCGAAAAATCGAAAAAAGCTACCGTTCTCATCTCGTGCACCGAATCCGTCTGCTCGTCGGAACAACTCAAATCCGTCGCTCAGATCATTCAACGCCGCCTCTGATTTGTCTATGCGAAGCTGGATTCGCCCGCATTTCGCCGGTTCTCCTCGCTTCACCACTATAGGGAGTCTTTATGAGCTGCAACAATTGTCACTGTTCAGATGGTCTTGGCCGCCTTCACGTCGTTCATCCCGATACGGTCGGCGTCCCCGATGTCGATAATGTTAAACCCGCCGATTTAGCCGGTATCATCGATCATACATACCTCAAGCCAGATGGCGATCGCGCGCAGATCGAAAAACTCTGCGCTGAAGCACGAAAATACAATTTCAAAAGCGTCTGCGTGAATACCTCCATGGTTCACCTCGCCAGCGAACTCCTCAAGGACAGCAAGACAAACGTCTGCGCCGTTATCGGATTCCCTCTCGGTGCCGGCACAACCGCTTCCAAAGTCTGCGAGGCTCAGGAAGCCGTCCGCTGCGGTGCCGTCGAAGTCGACATGGTCATCAACGTTGGTGCGCTCAAAAGCCGTGATTACGCTCTCGTCGAATACGATATCCGCAAGGTCGTCGAAGGCGTCGAAGGCACGCTCGTCAAAGTCATCATCGAAACCTGCCTGCTCACTGACGAAGAAAAAATCATCGCATGCGCACTCTCCAAAGCCGCCGGTGCACACTTCGTCAAAACCAGCACCGGCTTCTCAAAAGGTGGTGCCACTGTCGAAGACGTCGCCCTCATGCGCCGCGTCGTTGGCCCCGAAATGGGCGTCAAAGCCTCGGGCGGCATCCGCGACACCGAAACCGCTATCGCCATGGTCAAAGCCGGCGCATCCCGCCTTGGCGTTTCGGCCAGCGTCGCTATCGTCGAAGGCGGCAAATCCAACTCCGATTACTAATTTCGCCTGATGTGCTTTTGTGGGCCGGCCTATGCGCGTCGCGCATACGGCCCGGCCGCCCGGCTATTGGCTGCCGCCAATACGCCGGGCTTTTTTTTGTGCTTCAATCGCTCGCTATTGCGCAATATCCGGACACATATCCTTGAATACTTTCTTCAGCCACGACCAACGTTCCTTGCTGTATGCCGAAAAACTATAGTAACCGTCGGTGCTGAATATCCCATCGATATTCCCAACCAGCTTGTGCGCACTGATTTCGCTGCTCAGCTGCGCTTTCACTTCCTCACCCGGCTTCTGGCCGTAGGACGAAATATAGGTGTATTGCGGGTTCGATGAAAAATACATCGGCTTCGCCGAGCCAAAGGGCGATCGCTTTTCTATCGTAAAACTGCCATCCTTGTTGAAGATAATCACGGTTTTGGTCAGCAATACCTTGATTCCCCAAAGAATGACACATATCCCCACGATAATAAAGAATGCACCAATCAGGTAGACACCGATTCTGTCTTGCGCATCGACGCAGCTGCCGCCTGTGCTGACTCTTCGCCCGTCTATATGCTTGCGGCTGCCTCCACAAAATCCCACAAAATGATTGAACAGGCTCAAACCAAGACCGACGCATGCGCCCACAATACCGCCAAGAATCGTTCTGGGTTCATAGGATGATGTCGTCAGTTCAATGTTGCCATCGACTTCCTGCACTTTCACCCATTTCGGGGGATTGCGTAAATAGCTCGATTCCATTTTGGGATTCCTTAACCAAAAAACAAATGCTCAATCAGTATCTTGGTGCCGATGCCAATCAGAATGATCCCGCCAACGCACAACAGCTTCGATCCAAATCTTTCGCCCAGCTTTGCACCAATCCGGCAGCACGTCATCGAACACAAAAAAGTCACCACACCAAATATCAATGCCGGAATCAAAATCGGATTTCCGCTCAGCGAAAGGCTGAACCCAACAGCACATGCATCGATGCTTGTGGCCAGCGCTGCCATCAGCAGCGGCAGCGGCTTGATGAAGCTCTCGGTTTTTACCTCGACTTCGTGGCGGGATTCGCGAATAAAATTGACGCCGACGATCAGCAGGATCACAAACGCTACCCAGTGATCCACCGCCTCAATGTAACTCGCAATCAGATCTCCACCAAACCAGCCAATTGCAGGCATCACGGCCTGTGCCACGCCAAATGCAATCGCAGGGGGTAATGCATACCGCCATTTGAATGGCTGAAACTTCGTTCCATAGACGATCGATACGGATGACGCATCCGCAGCCAATGCAAATCCCGTCAGGATATAGGCAAAAATACTTACAATGCTCATGTGTGACTATGTGGCTTGTGGGAACGAATGGGGGTGAGCACCCCGATATTTGCGTTCCGATCGCCTACATTCCCTTGCGCTGCGATGATGACAGAATACCCAGCACTTCGCGGTATTTGGCCACCGTTCGTCGTGCGATATCGATATCCTCATCTTTGAGAATTTCGGCAATTTTCTGGTCGCTCAGCGGGTGCTTGGGATCTTCTTTCGATATAATCGCTTTAATGCGTTCCTGCACTGCTGTACTCGCCAAATCATCGCCACCAAATGCATCCATGCGGCAAATCTTGGACGTGAAGAAAAACTTGAGTTCGTATGTACCCTGTGGCGTATGCATGAATTTCTTGGTCGTCACACGGCTGATGGTCGATTCGCTCAACCCGGTATCTTCCGCGATATCCTTCAGAATCATCGGCTTGAGGTAATTCACGCCTTTTTCGAAAAATTCGCGCTGGCGATTGATGATGGCTTCTGTCACGCGATAAATCGTGCGCTCACGCTGCTGCAGCGAACGCAAAAACCAGCGCGCACTCGTCATCTTCTCGCGGATATAGGATGCGGCTTCACTTGATGCGCCATTTCGAACCAGATCGGCATAATACGAACTCACGCGCAGTCGCGGCAGTCCATCATCGTTGATCACGACGTGATACTCGCCATCAGATGCGCGATCGACATAGACATCCGGCGTAATATAGAGCGGGCGCTCGTCGTTGTATTTAACGCCGGGACGAGGATTGAGCGATGCAATCACGCGCGATGCCTTCACGACCCGCTCGACCGTGGTCTTGAGAGAACGGGCAATCTGCTTGTAATTCTTGCGCTCCAGCTGCGGAATGTGCTGGTCGATAATCGCATGAACGAGGTTGTTGTCGGGATAGATGATTTCGGCCTGGGCCAGCAGGCACTCGCGCAAATCCCGTGAACCCACGCCCACAGGGTCGAACTCCTGAATCGTTTCCTGAACGTAAATCACAGAGTCCAGATCGACGCCCAGTTTCTCGGCAATTTCTTCAAGCGTGATGCCAACCAGATAGCCATCTTCGTTGATGTTGCCAATAATCTCGATGGCTATGCGCGTCTGGATTTCGTCAAATCGCGTCAGCTTGACCTGGCGCAGCAGATATTCATTCAGCGTCGGAGGTGCCGTCAGCGTCGCTTCATAACTCGGCATGTCCTCGCCTACGTATCCGGAATACGAGGCATCCGTCATCGGCGTATGCGTCTGATATTCATTCAGATAGGTATCCCAGTCGATCGTATCTGTCTTCGATATGCTGTTATCGAGGTTGCGCAGGCTCGTCCCAAGATCCTCGCTCTCGTTCATCACTGCTGGTGGTTCTCCGCTCTCCATCTGCATAAATTCTGTCGATGAATCCGGCACCTCTTCCAGGGCAGGATTCTCCGTTAGCTCTTCCTGAATCGAAGTGATCAGTTCCTGTCGTGACAGTTGCAGAAGTTTTATGGCCTGCTGCAGTTGTTGTGTCATGCGAAGCTGTTGCTTCATTCCTATCTGGAGCTGCATCTTTTGAGACATAATATCTACCCGCTGAGATACAAATGGATAACAGTATCTATAGTAAGATACGGCATAATCTTTGCATTTTGAAACGAGCGATTCAAGTTTTTTATGTTTTTTAGCCGGTTTTTCGTAACAGCTCAGACCAATGCTTAACGCTATTCACAGTATATGCATTAGCCTTCGTCAAACATACGGCCGCAGGCCGTCATGATAAGCTAACGACTTACCCGCCGACAGGACGTCGGCGGGAGCGTTGATGTAACGCCATGGACGGCGTTTCATCGACGCAATAAGAATGAATAGAAAATAAACCGGGGGACGGGGGGCAGAGCCCCCAGCCGCGCGGGATTGCAAGGGGCGTTCGCGGAACAACGCCCCTTGCCGCCTGCGGCGCGTAGCCGCGCAGATTATGCGCTCACGGCGCAAGCCGTCCCAAATGGCATGCGGTTAAACAGTTACATGACACAATTTAATTTATCGCAGAATAATTGACGCTGATTTTCAAAACCGATAGACTGTAACTGTATTGGTTTTTGCGGAGGTAGGTATGCGAAAAACTCAATTTCTCGTTTGTGCGCTGGCAGCCGGAATCAGTCTGGGGGTTGTCGATAATGCCCATGCTTTCAGCATCTGCATTGATCCTGGTCACGGCGGTGATGATCCTGGTGCGCTCGGATGCTCTCTTCAGGAGGCTGAGATCAATCTCGCGGTTGCCCTGAAATTGAAGGATTTGCTCGTTGCCGCTGGACATACCGTACATATGACGCGAACCACCGATGCCTCGGTATCTCTCGCCTCACGCGTCGAATTCGCCAACAGCAAGGGCGTCACCACTTTCGCAAGTATCCACACAAATTCGGCGGGTGATGCAACGGCTACCGGTACCGAAACCTATGCTTATAAAACCGGGGGCAATGGCTATACACAGGCAACCAATATCCAGACTCAGATGCAAAAAGTCTGGCCCCTCCGGGATCGTGGCGTTAAAACCGCCGAGTTCTACGTCATCAAAAACACCAGCATGCCCGCTACGCTCACTGAACTGGCATTCATCGTCAATTGTTCAAATGATGCGACCTACCTCAAAAGCGATGCACACAGGCTTACCGCTGCTCAGGCGCATTGCAAGGCTTTAACAAAACAATGGGCCGGCGGCGAAAGCAGCGCATGCACCGGCGGATCCAGCCCTGCCCCCACAGGTTCCACCGGAAAAGTCATGGGCGGCACATACCTCAACCAAATCAAGGGCGACTGGCTCGGCGGCGTTACCGTTAAAATTGGCGACAAATCCACAACCAGTTCCGAAACCGCAAATACCATGTGGTCTCTGCAGGTTCCCGTTGGCTCCTACACCCTCACAGCTTCAAAATCCGGTTACAATAACGCCACACGAACCGACTGCGCGCCTGCTTCGACTTCCGAAACCGCGTGGTGCTCGGTCGCACTCACCGCTGCTTCCGCTGTCATTAAAAATGGCACAGCAAAAGGTACCGTCAAAGACAGCAGCAACAATACCGCCATCCCCGCAAAAGTTCAGGTTAAAGACGGTGAATCCACCGATTATGTCGGAACCGGAACCTGGTCTTTCTCCCTTAAACCCGGCACCTACACCATCACCGGATCATCCGCTGGTTACAACTCAAAAGAGATTTCCTGCACCATCACCTCCGAGAAGGAAACCGATTGCTCCATCCTGCTCGATCCCAAGCCCGGCGCCAGCGTCGGTACCATCCATGATGCAGACGATCCGTCCCTGCTGCTTGCCGGTATCGTTAAACTCGATACACAGCAAAGCGCTTACGACGGCACTGGCACATTCTCATTCTCGGTTCCCGCCGGCACCTACACGCTCATCGCTGAATCCGAAGGCTACGAAAACGGTTCTGTTTCGTGCACCGTCGGACGCGACGAAACAAAACACTGCGATATCGCTCTTCACAAGATCAATCAGGAAATCCCCAAGGGCTACATCAACGGCGAACTCAAATCCTCGGCCACCGATCAGACCATTCCGGGCGTCATCTCACTCGCCGATGGTCAGACGTTCAATTATCATGGTTCGGGGAAATGGATGTTCATGCTCGATCCCGGCTCCTATGATGTGACCGGACACGCCGATGGTTACTCCGATAAAACCGCAAACTGCAAGGTCACCTCTGGCTCATTCACAGACTGTACGATCACCCTCGATCCAAATCCCGGCACGCTCACCGGAAACGTCATCAACGGAAGCCAGTACATCGCTTCGACCATCACTATTACCGACGCCGATGGCAATCAGGTTGGCTCCGCCATTGATTACGACGGCTCACAACCATGGAGCACCCAGCTCCCCGTCGGAACTTATCAAATCTCCGCGACGCCAGCTGATACCGAAAACTATAAATCCGGCGTCGCTTCCTGCACCGTCATTCCTGGCGCACCCGTTACATGCAACGTCTCCCTCCTTGGAAACGGCGAAAATGGCGGCACACTCATCGGTACGGTCACGTATGAAGGCATCAGCGTCCTCACCATTCCTGCAACCATCACCATCGCAGGCTATCCCTCGGTGTCCTACTCCGGTAAAGAAGGCGAGATGTGGCGTATCGAAGGTCTTGCGACGGGAAGCTATCAGGTCTTCGCTCATAACGACAGTTACTACGATGGCAACGCTTCGTGCCAGGTCTTCGAAGGCGAAACATCCGTCTGCCACATCGCACTCACGCCAATTCCCAACGGTAATAATACGGAACACATCGAAACCGGCGTTCTCCCAACTGTCACGATCAACACCGTCTCGGATTGCAGCGCACAACCGATTTCCAGACATCATGCGCCATTTGCTCTGCTCGCCATTGCTTCCGGCCTGCTCGCTACCCTGGGCATCCGCCGCCGCAAAGCTAAAGGAGGTTCGCGATGAAACGCTTTATAACCGCTATTTCTCTCGTTCTGGCCACTTTCCTGGCCTCCGTCGCCATCGCTCAGCCTGCAAAACCCGTCGATGGCGATATGGTCAAACTTCAAATCGACAAGCTCTGGAAAGTCTCCTATCAGGTGAATGCGCCGATACACGACACCCAGCAAATCGCTGCCGGGTTTGAGGCGCCTGCGATTTCACCCGACGGATCCAGCGTGCTCTTCTTTAAACGCGGAAATATCGGTGAACCACACCACATCCTCAAGTGGTCCGATGATGCACCAAAACCCAGCGAAATCCTCACAGATACTGAACTTTCGCCCTATGTCACATGGCAAAGCGATCAGTCTTTCGCTGTGCGCGAGCACAGCGCGCCTTTCCTCAAAAGCGGCGCAGACAGACACTTCGATATCGCACAAAAAACCCCCGTCATGAAACAGCGCAAGCTCCACAATGATGCCAGATTGGTCGCCTACGATGCCGACGAAGTCATCATCCTCGAAAACGCTGACAACCAGACGCTGCAGGCCATCTCGGATATCCGCGCCGATCGCTATTATGCGCCTATCGTCTCGCCCGACAACCGCTTCGTCGCATTCAGCGGACTCTCCACCGGCATTCACGTCTTCGATATCGAACAAAACGCCGTCGTTTTCATCGGTTCACACGGCACTTCCCCTTCGTTCTCGCCGGATGGCCGCTACCTCGTCTATGCCAATACCCGCGACAACGGCCACGAAATCACTTCGGGCGAACTCGTACTCGTCGATCTCAACACACACGCCTACCGCTATATCTCCAATCCCAATCACGAAATCCGCATGCGCGCATCTCTCAGCCGCGATGCCGCCTATATCTCCTATCAGACCGACGACAACCGCATCTTCCGCGCAAAACTCGCCCCGTGATCGATTTTTTTAAGGTCGCGCGGCTATTTCATACGCCGCGCATGCTCGCCTGTGCGCACGGCGCATACGGCTCGCAAGCCCGCCTATCGCGCATTCGCGCGATACAGCGGGCCATTTCTTTAGGCTATGTTTAACCAGTGTGGATATAGCGTTACCCCGATACGTGTGAGATACTGGCAAAGAGCGCCGAGCATTGAGCGTCGAGCATTGAGCGTCGAGTTGGCCAATGATCACTCGTGGCTCATTGCTCATCGCTCGTGGCCGCAAAGCA
>CAMKRB010000131.1 GCA_946415045.1 uncultured Myxococcales bacterium | reverse complement strand
TAGAGCAACGGCCTCCAAAGCCGTGGGCCGAGGGTTCGAGTCCTTCCACCCCTGTAAAAAAAAGACGCCGTTTCGGCGTCTTTTTTTGTTCTTTCAAATCCTAGTGGTGTTTGAGGAAATGGTTGTCGAATCCGTAGGGGAGGAGTTCCTCGAGTTTATAAACCGACGTATCGCCGCGTGGATTCAGGCAAATCACCTCCATATCGGGGGCGAATTCTTTCATAAACTGCCGGCACATACCGCATGGCACACACGGTTCTTCGGTTTTGGCGGCGATCACGATGCGTACAAATTTCGAATGGCCTTCGCTGATCGCTTTGGAAATCGCTGTTCTTTCGGCACAGGATCCCACTGGGTAGGAGGCATTTTCGATATTACAGCCGGTATAAACTGTACCATCGGTACATTCGAGTGCCGCGCCGACCGGAAATCCGGAATACGGGCAATACGCGCGATCCATCATTTCAATAGCAAGCTGTTTGAGTTCTTCCAGTGACATCCTGAGTTTCCTTTAAGCAAAAGACAGCAGGTGATTGACGAATCATTCGTCAACTTTTGTCCCGTTCCAGATTTACAGCTTCCTGAACGGGGAGAAATTCTAAATACTTTAATTGGTCTGTGTCAACCTAAAAAATTAAAAAATGATGGTATTCTGTAACAATTCAGTCCTCTTAAGTATCGATTGTTGTAATTTAATCGAATTTACCTATAATGAAACAAGCCGTTATCGGTGTGTTCAACTTCCAAATGATTCACGTGGAGACTTGTATGCATAAATTATTCATGGTTCTGGCAGCCGCATCGGCTTGTTGCATGTTCATGACAGGATGCGGTTCTTCCAGCAAAGTTCAGCCACAGAGTGCAACTGGCGCTACCGAAACGCCAGCTCCCGAATCCAAGGTCGATTGTGACGCCTTTATGCATCAGCTCGCCGAGGGGTGTTATGCCGTGACTGTTTTCGAAGAAGATGGCGTCACCCCGATTCATGTCTATGACGAAGCCAACAACGATCTGGGCGAGGTTGATCAGGAATGGGCCGCATCGTATTGCGAATGCTATGCTCAGCTGGCTTTCCAGTCTTTTGGCTGCAGCGGCGTTCTTGCGCACGAAGAACTGGATGATGCGACGTATGCAACGACTTATGAACCCATCGTCGCGACATGTGCCGGCGACCTCATGCCTTCTGAAGAATCTTCGGCTCCCGCACCTGCAAATCAGGATGGGGATGACGCGGGTACGGCAGGCGAGTATCCCGAAGATACACCATAGAATACGGGGAATTTTCATTCCCGCAGATTCTGTAATCAGGCAATTGCCGCACAATTCGCAAAAATCATCTACACAAACGGAGCATACGATTGGTTCCTGAACAACGCATTCTGGATGCACTCGTCCAAAAGGTTCCGGAAGATGCCGAAATTGTCGATGTTTCTGTCGGTATCTTCTGGACGTTTGTGCAAACTCAGTATGGCAGTGCGATTTCTGCATCTGCACATCGCTGGTGTGAAGATCCGCCCGGCGCCATCATTCCGTATGCCGGAGAATTGGTCGGTATGCGGGTGCGCGACGTCTATCCGCTGTACGACAGTGCATCGCTCACGGCCCGATCGCTTGCCAATGCTGCAGTCAGTGCATCGTTCGGCAATCACGAAATGACCGGCCGCTGTATCCCAGGCCGGGGGCAGGATATCATTGCATCGATTTGCAGCAATGCCGCAGGAACACTCAGAATCGCGCTTGTCGGGCATTTCCATTTTGCCGACGAATTGCGCGCACTTGGCCACCATCTGGATGTGTTCGAACTCGAAGGCAGATGCGAGCCCGGCGATATTCCAAACACCAGATTTCCCGACTTTCTGCCCCTCGCCGACGTCGTCATCATGACTTCGTCGACGATGATTACGCACGCTACCGAAGATATCCTGCGTCAGTCCCGCGCAGACGCCAAAAAACTCATCGTCGGTCCGACGGTTCCCATCCATCCCGTTTTGTGGGATTATGGCCTGGATGTCGTGAGCGGTTCGATCGTTACCGATCCCGCTCAGGTCGCAGTCGCCGCTCGCCAGGGCGGCAATCACAAGCAGTTTACCGGTTGTGCCAAGGTGAACTACATCAACCCAAGTACGGATATAGGCAATGACAGTAAATAAAAAAGCAGATATCGCCATGATTGGCGGCAGTGGCCTGGAACACATCGAAGGCATGAAAGTGCTGGAAACCCTCGATATCGACACGCCTTTTGGCAAGCCCAGCGATCGGATTACGATCGCAGAATATTCCGGTCGTCGCGTGGCTTTTTTGCCGCGCCATGGGCGCGGCCACAGCATTCCGCCCACACATGTGCCTTATGCTGCCAATATCTGGGCACTCAAAAGCATCGGCGTCTTTTGGATTGTGACGTTTTCTGCAGTTGGCAGCCTGAATATCGATATGGCTCCCGAGCATTTCTGCATTCCCGATCAGGTGATCGATCGCACGCGCCATCGCCGCGATTCTTTCTTCGACGATATCGTTGTGCATGCGTCGTTTGCCGATCCGTTCAATGCGCAGCTGCGCCGGATTCTGCTCGAAGCCTGCCGCGCCGAAGGCGTAAAGACACACGACGGCGGCACCTATGTTTGTATGGAAGGACCTCAGTTTTCGACGCGCGCCGAGAGCAACCTGTATCGAAGCTGGAACGCCGATTTGATCGGTATGACGGCTTTGCCTGAAGCCAAACTCGCCCTCGAAGCCGAGATGGCTTACGCAACTGTCGCGCAAATCACCGATTACGACTGCTGGCACGATTCCGTCGTCACCGTCGACGAAGTGCTCAAACGCATGAAGAATAACGTCGCCAATGTTCATCGCGTGATTGGCCGCCTGATTCCGATGATTCCGGTCGGCCGCGAAAACGAGAATCCGGCATCGTCGGCACTCCGGTTTGCGCTCACAACGCATCCGTCGTGCATTGGTGCACAGCACCGCGAAAAATATGAGCTTTTGCTCGGCAAATACGTCGATTTCGAAGGTCATCTCCGATAGTGGCCATGAGCGCAGAATCCGAAGCACTACAGCGCGCGCCGCTTGTTATTGAAACAGTCGAAAGCAGCTATTGCAGACGTCCGCCCTGCTACCGCGATGTGACGGAATCGCAGTGGCAGTCGTATCGCTGGCAGTTTGCGCATCGCATAGCAGACGCCGCTTCTTTGGCGCAGGTCATCGACTTGTCGGCAGACGAACGCGAGGCCATTGATGCGATATCCTCTGTGTTTCCAATGGCCATCAGCCCGCATTATGCCGCACTGATGCGCCCGGAACTGGGCGTGACCTGCCCGGTTCGCCGTCAGGCCGTTCCTTTGCTGGCCGAATTGGATCATCACGACTCGCTGATGGATGATCCGCTCGGTGAACGCCGTCACGCCGTATGCGCGAATCTCACGCAGCGCTATCCCGATCGTGCCCTGATTTATGCGACGCACGAATGTGCTATGCGATGCCGTCACTGCACGCGGCGCAGCCGCGTCGGCCTGATGGAATCGGTTTCAAACGAAGCAATCCAGCGCGCCATCGATGCGATCAAAGACAACAAAAACATTCGCGATGTGCTGATTTCCGGCGGTGATCCGCTGAGTCTGCCAAACGACGTGCTGCGCCACATTTTCGCCGAATTGCGCCAATGCCCGCATGTCGATGTGATTCGCCTGTGTACGCGCATGGTTTGCACGCTGCCGCAGCGATGCAGCGATCCCGATTTGCTCGGCATACTTGGCGCGTATGCGCCGATTTATGTAAATACGCAGTTCAACCACCCGTTCGAGGCAACGTCCGAGGCCGCCAATGCCATGGCAAATCTGCGCGCCGCCGGATGTATTCTGGGCAATCAGAGCGTGCTGCTGCGCGGCATCAACGACCGCGCCGACATCCTCGAACCGCTCTATCGCTGGCTTTTGCGCTGCGGATGCCGTCCCTATTATCTCTTTTTGTGCGATGTGGCGCAGGGGACGGCGCATTTCCGCACGCCGATTCAAACCGGACTCGACATCATGAAAGCATTTCGCGGCCGCCTGTCCGGCCTGGCCATCCCGCATTTCGTCGTCGATTTGCCCGATGGCATGGGCAAGGTCGATTTGTGCCCCGACAGCATTTCGTCCGGAAAAACCGGCGCTGCGCTCACTTTTCGAAACTGGTTTGGGGTGGACGTGAAGTATGACGATTGTATAGGCTGATGTTTTTTGGGGGGCGTCGCTATTGCGGTTCCCGCAATACGCGCCGCAGCGGGGCTATCTGCGATACGCCCCGCTGCGATTTGGATTCATCGCGGTTACGCAGAGGGGGGCACGCCGTATGTGCGCAGCACATAGGCGTGTGGGAGGACACTTCCCCCCTTTCCAGCAAAAATACAAATGATTATGAACAAAAAAATCCTGTGCATTGTCTTTATTCTGATCGTCGCGGCGCTCGCCGTCACGGCATTTTTTGTGACCAGAAAACCGCATAACGTCTCGGACTTTTCGATGTATCCATGCCGGTTTGACCATGCTACTTCGCTGGCGATCGAATCGAAAGAAGGGCGTCTGGTGCTCTCGCAGGCTGTTCCCGGCGAGTGGCGAATCACGTCGCCATACAGCGAGCAGATTGCACGCGAACCCCATACCGAGCTGATGCAGTTTCTCACGGCGCGCATGTTTATCGACGAGCAGAGTGCGCTTTCGCCCGACGAAAAAAGCCGGCTGCAGAAACCTGACGCGACGAAAGTCTCATTTTACAATGGCGGGCAGCTGCTGTGCGGGTTTGAGCTGGGGCAGGGGTATAAGCTGCCGACGGTGGATGCCGAGCGGCGGTGGATTTTTCCCGAGGGTTCTGCGACTGCGTATCGGACGTTTGTGCCGCTGATGGATTTTGGGCTGCTGTTTGAGCAGCCGTTTGGGGCGTGGCGCGAGCGCCTGATGATGCAGATTCCGGCGAATCAGTTTGCGCAGATTGAGCTCACGGCTCCTGGCGAGCGGCTGTTGCTGGAGCGGATTGAAGGCGGCGGTGTGCAGGATTACAGGCTGGTTTCGGCGATGCAGAATGGCGGGCAGATCGATGTTTCGGAGTTTGAAATCGACAGCGTGCGCGTGGCGACGCTCATCGATCTGGCGACGCCGCTTGTGATCGACGATTGGGCCGAAAACGTGGATGATTCGGCGTTCAATTATTCCGGGCGGCTGACGGTGCGTACCAAGAGTGAATCGCGGTTTATGGAAATCGGCCCGGAGGTCGATTTGAAACAGTATCCGAAATGGGCTTATCTTGGCGAAGGTGCACGGTTTGTGCGCAATGCACAGGGGCGCGTCGGCATCGTGAGTGCGCAGCGGCTTTTGGGACTGTTTCCGTCGCTGAACGATTTGCGGTCAAAAAAAGTCTGGCATATCGATACGACGCGGATTTCGGCGATTGATGTGCGGGTTGAACGCAGTTGTCTGCGGTATTTGCCCGTTTCGAAGGATGCATGGGCTGGAGAACCCTGCGGCTGGTATGAAGATAATGCGCTTGCCGGTGAACCGGTACAGCAAATCGACATGAAATCACTGGGATTGTTTGCGCAGACCGTGCAGCGCCTTGAGGCTGTGCGATACGCTGAATCACAGGAACTCGCCGCCAATGGTGTCAGTGTGGATTCGCCTGATGCCGAGCTCTTTTTGTATATCGATTTGAAACAGACGCCTGCCTTTGTGCTGCGGCTGTCGCAGAGTGTCAAAAACTTGTACCGCTATGCTGTGGTGCGCGAATTTGATGAGAACGGCGGTATGAAGGATGGTCCTGCATTTGTGCTGTCCGAGGGCATCGTGCGCATTCTGCTGGGAGATATGCGGTAACTATTCAGCCCTAAGCATGACTTTATACGTGATATGTGTATCAGCGCAGGAACAGGCATTACGGCCGTAGGCCGTCGTGATGAGCTAACGACTATCCCGCCAACACGATGTTGGCGGGGGCCCGAGATGAGCACCGTCCGGTGAACGGTGCGAGTCGAGAGGCCAGTGAGCAAATCTGCCGGCGCAAGTCGAAGCGCTATGCGCGAGAGACGAAGCGGATTTGATATTGCGAACTGTGGGAAAAGGGGCGTTCGCGGAACAACGCCCCTTGCCGCCTGCGGCGCGTAGCCGCGCAAATGAAAGATGTTACGGCGTAAGCCGTCAAAAAGCGCATCAGGCTGAACTGTTACATATGCGACAGGCGCATCAGCCATAAAGTTGCATCATTTGGGCATTTATTGTAGAGTCGGATGTGAATGTGCGCATACGCACACTGCTCATTTCGTAATATGGCGGAGGCAGACACGATGAAGCAGCCAGAACCATTTGGAAAATTCCTGTTACTGGGCCAGGTCGCGGTCGGCGGCATGGCTGAAATCTATAAAGCTCGCTATGCAGACCCGGCGCTGCAGGGCATCGAACTTGCGATTAAGCGCATTTTACCCTCGTACACCGAAGACGAGGGATTTGTGACGATGTTCAAGGACGAAGGCAATATCGCCCTGCGTCTGAACCATCCGAATATCGTGAAGATTTATGAGGTCGGCGAAGTCAACGGCGACTGGTATATCGCCATGGAGTATATTCATGGTTCGGATTTGCGCGTGCTCAGTGATGCGGCTGAAAAATACAACCGCCGCTTTACGCCGACGCAGGTGGCGCGCATTATGTGCGAAACAGCCAAGGCGCTGCATTATGCGCATACGTGTACTGCCGCAGATGGTACGCCGCTCAATATCGTGCACCGCGACTGCACGCCGCACAACATCATGATTTCGCAGAACAACTGCGTGAAACTGATGGATTTTGGCATTGCAAAAGCGGCTTCGCGTGCAACCAAGACCAGAATCGGTACGGTCAAGGGCAAGAGCAGCTACATGAGCCCCGAGCAGGCCAAGGGCAAAGCATTGGATGGCCGCAGCGATATGTTTACGCTGGGTACCGTGATTTGGGAATTGCTCACGGGATATCGTCTGTTCAAAGCAAACAGCGACTTCGATATTCTGACCAAGGTGCTCAAATCCGAGATCATTCATCCGTCGCGTTTTGGTGCCGATGTGCCAGTTGAACTGGGCGATATCGTGATGCGTACGCTGGAAAGAAACCGCGACCTGCGATATCAGGATTGCGGCGAACTGGCTCGCGTGCTCGAAACCTGGATTACTGCAAATGGCGACGGATCCGATACACAGCTGGGCAATATGGCGCTTGCACTTACAAATCGTCAGGGACATTCCTATATGGAAGCTCCCGAATTCGTGCGAGGACTTGCGGAATATACCTGTATTGACAATGAGTTCGTGCCGACTGGCATTGCTTCTCAAAACCAGTTTGGCAGCGGTGGCAGTGAGTTGGGTGGACCGACTGAAGCTGTCGCTGCGCCGTCACCTTTCCAGCTCAATTCCGCAATGCAGCAGCAGCAGATGCAGCCAATTCCGGCTGCTCCTCCGATGTTTCCAAGCGATCCGCTGCTGCCTGCCACGACCACAAATAAAGTGCCGGTGCTCTATATCGCAGCCTATGCATTTATGGCATTGCTCATCATCGCTTGCTTTATCATCGCCGGTTATGTGTCTTCTTCCAACGATGCTGAAGCGACCGAGTTTGCGCCGCCCAATGCATTTATCAGCATAAAGGTTTGTGCAAACGAGGATTGTACGTCAAATGCCGATGACTTCGCTGCCAATGTGAAAATCGACGATACCCCGGTGCTCGACGAAAATGGCAAACCGCAGCTCACTCCGGTGATTGGCTATAAAACACCGCTTGGAAAAAACATTAAGATTACGTTCGAAAAAGAGGGCTATGAAACTGTGACGATTGAGCGTCCTGTCGTGCTCACCAATCACAGCTTCAGCGCATATATGCGTCCGGCAGGTGGTGCTGTGCCGGAATTCACCATCAATACTTCGCCCGATGGGCTGAAAGTTAAGGTGGATGGCAAAGATAAAGGCAAGAGCCCCGTTAAACTCGAAAATGTCAAGTATGGTGCCAGCCTGGTTGTCGAGGTCGAAGATGACAGCGGCGCAACTGAGAAAAAGACCATCGAGGTGACGAAGGATTCGGGTACATCGGTCGAAATCGTGCTGGCCAAAGCCGATAATGATTCTGATTCGCAGGCTGCCGATAAAGATAAAAAGGCAAATGACGGAAAAGATAAAGAAAAGGTCGTCGCCAAAAACGATTCGAAATCCAATGATAAGTCAAAGACAACCCCACCCAAAACCAACACCGGCAAGGATTCGCAAAAGGCGACATCAGGTGGTGGAAAGGGCAAGATTTCGTGCAAGGCAAGGCCGTGGGCAAATGCATCGATCGATGGCGCACGTCTTGGCCCGACGCCAAGAGACAAAGAGGTAAAGGAAGGCAAGCATAAAGTCGAGCTCTTCCATCCATCTTTGGGAAAACAGACCAAAACTGTTACGGTTAAAAACGGGCAGACGGTCACGGTTGGGTACGATTTTGTCGGTAAAAAGTGGATGTAAATCCGTTGTCATTCCCCTGGTTCTGGCTGCGCTTTTGATTGTTGTGATGGTGGCTCTGAGCCATGGGGGAATGCGATATCAGACCGATGTATCGGGGTTTTGGGCTTCGGGCCCGACCGATGGTGCATCGGTGCGTCTGGATGGTACGGTTCGTGAAATGCGTTCGACCGGCAGCTGGATCGAGGTCAGGTTGTGTGATGAAAACGCCTGTATTGATGCGGAGGTGCCGTTTCGCTTTGGATCACGGCTGGCGCTGCAAACACGCGTGATCATGTCGGGGATTTACCGGGCGCAGCGACTGCATGTTGAGGATGTTCTTACGCGATGCCATGAGTAGTATGCATTCTCTGCACATAAGTTATATACGGCCGCAGGCCGTCCTGATAAGCTAAGAATTATCCCGCCGACACGACGTCGGCGGGGGCCCGAGATGAGCACCGTCCAGTGAACGGTGCGAATCGAGAGGCCAGTGAG
>CAMKRB010000130.1 GCA_946415045.1 uncultured Myxococcales bacterium | reverse complement strand
CCTCAGGATGAGCGTCTTTCCTCCTCTGCTGCCGAGAATTCATTACAGCTTCTTGATACAAAAGGCTCAAACAAGAAGAATCTTGTCGATGCCATGGCGGCTGCCCTAATTCTTCAGGCTTTTCTCGATTCGAAAAAAACTTGATTTTGGGTGAACTTTTCTGGATTTATTGCAAGTTGTATAGATGGCTTTGGGATTGGACCAGGAGGGCGTCATGCGCATCTATCTCGTCGATGATCGCGGCATTCATGGTGAATATGCCGCTTTTTTGCACACATATAAAGACAGATTTCCTGCGTTTACGCTTGACGTTTTTACGCATTGGGCATCCCTGTACCAGGCCATTCAGACGGAATTGCCCGATCTCATCGTTGCTGATATGCGATTTGACGAAATTCATCGCGATCAGCTCTATGGGGATATCGATGCACTCGCCAATTCGGATCGCTTCTGCGGCAACCGCGAACGCGCTGAAACTCAGATCCGGGGCATGCAGGGGCTGCTGATTTGCCGCGCTTTGCGCGAGCACAAGATACAGACTCCAATCATCCTCTTTGCGACGCTGCAGCCACAAATCGTTGCAAATATCGTCCAGACCCTGGCTCCCATTCGAATCATTCAGGGGCTCATCCTCGAACAGATTGTTGCTGCATGCAATGATATTCTTTCTGACAGGATTTCCTGAGCGTTGTTTTTATGCTTGACAGCGAATATACCAGTTGGTATAGCAATTTATACCGAACGGTAGGTATTGTTCGGTGGAGTTAAACAACGCATAAGGAGGACACCCAATGCTTTCATACGCATATCAGCAGAGTCATTGTCCGGATAGCTGCAGCTGGTTTGTCAAATCAGTGGTTTATCACATTTATCCGCTTGGAATGCTGGGTTGTGAACCATACAATGACAATGGACCCGTTCGTCACAGACTTTCATCCGTCGCAGAAATCATTCCTCATCTGAGATCACTGGGGGTCGATGCCATTTATTTTGGCCCTTTGTTTGAATCCACGAGACACGGCTACGACACGAAAGATTATTACCATATCGATCGCCGTCTTGGGTCTGATGAAGATTTTGCATGGCTTGTTCAATCGCTGCACCAGGCAGGGATCCGGGTGATTGTAGATGCTGTGTTCAATCATACCGGCCGTGAATTCTGGGCATTTAAAGACGTGCAGGAATACGGCGAATTATCGCGAACCCGATATTGGTTTAAAAATCTCAGGTTTGGACGGAATAACAAACTGCACTATGATACGTGGGAAGGGCATGAGGAGCTCGTCAAACTCGATTTGAATCATCCCGAGGTTCGTGAACATCTGTTTGGAGCTGTATCGTGGTGGATACAGCAGTTCGATATCGATGGGCTCAGGCTGGATGCAGCAGATTGTTTGGATCCTGATTTTATATGTGCACTTCGAAACTATACATCATCCATCCGAAACGATTTTATACTTGTTGGCGAAGTGATTCATGGCGATTACCGGCAGTGGGCTGGCCCTGACAAACTGCATGGAACGACCAATTACGAAGCATATAAAGGGCTTTGGTCTTCACATAACGATGGCAACTTTCATGAAATTGCCTATACGCTGAATCGCCAGTTTGGGCCGAATGGCATCTATAAAGATTTGGCAATGTATTCGTTTGCGGATAATCACGATGTCGATCGCGTATCATCCAGGCTCAAATCACCGCTTTCGCTGTATTCGCTGTATGCATTGATGTTTTTTATGCCCGGGACGCCCTCGATCTATTATGGCAGTGAATGGGGAATTACCGGAAAACGCACGCACGGTTATGACGCAGATCTCGCCATCCGTCCTTTCATATCCACACAGGATCTCAGCGTTGGTCATGTAGATAAAACTGTAGAAGGTGCCTCACTTTGCGATGCAATTGCCAGATTTTCAAAAATCCGTCATGCTTCGAATGCACTATGCTGCGGCAGCTACAGGCAGATTAAAGTAGAGTCGCAGATACTTGTATTTGAGCGATATACAGACGATGAATCTGTGATTTGTATCATATCCGACCATCCAATTTCACATCCCATCGATTTGAAGATTCCAAATGGCAAATATACAGATTTGCTCAACGGAGGTGTGTATAGCGTTCAGGATAACCATCTCAGCATTGAGGTTTTCCCGCACTGGGCCAGAGTGCTCAGCTATGCACCAACCGAAGGCTAACTGTCATTTCCGCCCAGTTTGTTAGCCCAGTTTTCGGGAAAGCGCTGATAGTAGGACGCACTGATTCTGGGAGAGAACCGGGCAGCGATGTTGATACAAGCAGATGGCAGGCCAACGATGAATAAATACAATGGTCCAAGAATCATCGACTGCCGTCTGTGCCCCAGTTCGTGGCGCCTTGAGAAATCGCTGTCCTGATTCGCTTTGAGTATGATGATATCGCCAAGGCATACGCCGCCTGAGCAGAACTGTGTGGACAGAAAAATGCCCTTGCCGACAGATTGGATTTTGTGGTACCTCAAATAATAATACAGCAGAACCCCAAGTCCTATCAGATTCTGGGGCAGCTGCCATATAAACAGTACAAATCGAATCAGGTATCGAATCATACTCACCACAGATTCAGGCTCATCAGGAATGGGATAAGCATTGGCATCACGCCCCACAGACACAGGAGCAATCCGCACAGCAGCCCGGTGACCATGGGGGCGTGTTCGGTTTTTATCTTCAGGTATGGCAATATACCAGCACCCAGAACGACAAAAGCCCAGGGCATTGACAGCAGATCACAGATGGTCGTCAGATAGGGGACGGGGATGATGCTGATGATACCGACGAACAGGGTTGGCGTCATCACATAGCCGGAGAAACGCAGTCCTTTGTCGTAATGAAAACCGCCGCCGCCGAGAGCAGATACGCCGGCGACTACAAATCCAAAGGCCCATATCGAGACAAGGATTAGCAATCCCTGTGCGACTGACTGAAGTAAAACCTGCGATGCGTTAGCGCCTGGGAGCAATACGCCGCCGATGAAAACGGCGATCATGCGCAGCAAAATGAGAATGGTCAGATGTGGAAAATGCATCTGGCCGATCGTTGCTGCATGCGTGGTTTGTCCGCGCCAGAACGCCGATGGATGCAGCAGTACACAAATGAGATCCAGAAAAAAGCGCCTGAATGGGGGTTGTGATGCATAAGCCAGGTTGTTCTGGATTTCTTTTGAATAGGATGTATCGTCGGGTCTGGTTTTATCGTAGTTTGCGTAATGTTTTACATTGACTTCGTAATGTGCCGGTTCTTCGCTGCTGTTTGTGGCCGCTGGTTTGGTTTCCGGTTCAAACAGTCCGGTATCCGGCGATTGGCGATTCTGATTTGTATCTTCTGATTGCTTGTCCATTGCTGCGATACCTTATTTATAGTCCCGGCAGTCTGGGCATTTTGTCCGGCTTATCTGTTGGATTATCCGGCGATTTTGTGGCTTCCTGCGGCGTGGATTGCTTGTCGGAAAACCCTGGCAGATATTGCTGATTGTCGTTTTTTGAGGAACGGGAGTCATTGTTGCTTTGCCGGTGCGATGATTTGCCGAACAGTGATTGTTGTCCACCACGATTTGAATCCGTTGTATCGTTTGATTCGGTGCGGCGGCGGCTCTTGCGGTGATTGGATGCTTTCGGTTCTGCCGCATTGGATACATCTCTGGATGATGACGTGGCCCTGTTGTTGGCTGTTTTGCTGAGCTTTTTGCTGCTTTTGCGGGAGAATTTGGATTCGGATGGTCTGTTGTATGTATGGTCTGAATGTTCTGCTGAATGTGTTCTGATCAAAGGGGCATTATCGGAATGAATGGATGTATCCGTGGTTTCATCGTTTTCTTTATATACAGGAAAGTACATATCTTTCGTATCATCACTTTCGGATACAGGGGACAACTGCAATATCCTCGACAGTCTGAATACGCGTTCTTCCTGACGAATGTGGCAAAAGGCGATTAAATACTTCTCAGCGCTGATGGCAATTGGCGTTATTACGCGTTCAGAGAACTCGCCTCTCGATCCTGTATAATAACGCATTTTGAGATCGATTTTTTCCTGTATGGAACGATCCAGTATGCGGGTTAATATGTCTTCTGAAGCAGATTTTTTAACGATTTCGGAATTGTGTGCTGCATGATTTTGCCATTGCGGATCGATCGCAGCGGCAAACCAGTTGAGCAATTCGTAGGCTTCGATATCGAGGCGGACGGCGTCGCGTCCATCGATCTCGCGTAATGCTTCGTCACGGGCATCATTGATGGCGCGTGTGCCAATGCCGGTTCCCGCGAATCTGGCCAGATGGCTTGTCAGAATGAGGGATAATGCAATTGCGGCTCGTTTTTGTGCATCATCGATCACCCATGATTCGATGCGTTTTCCTGAAAAGTCGATGGATTCGAATTGCTGGCGGCCTGGCTGATTTCCAAGGTAATCGGCCAGTTTTCCGCGCAGCACAGGATCCGGGCGACGCGCGTTTGCAGATGATTCGGGGGTATCTTTTTTAAGATTGATTTCTCCCGATTTGGTGCGCACTTTTTCGTTTTCCAGAAAAGACTTCAGGCGTTCTTCTGTGCCGGTATGCGGTTCGGATGCATTGGCATCTGTGCTGTCTTTGCGATGCGCAAGCAGCTTGTCCCACAGTCCTGTTGTATCGTTGCTCATATTTCATTTCTCCGCGTCATTCCCAGCAGTAGAATATACACGAAACGAACACGCGTTAAACCGGGAACCGGGGCGTTGCGGGGGAACCCCGCAAGGGGGGGCGGCGCGTATTTGCGCATGCAAATAGCGCCGTTGGGGGGGGATTTCCCCCCCTGCATCATCAGAAAAACAATGACTTACGATCGCCGGGTATTGGTGACTATACCCAGTCAAAGGGCTCGCCTGCACCGACTTCGAAGTGATATTTGACAATGCCCAGATCGACCTTTGTATAGAACCCGATGCCTTTGATGCTGCATTTGACTTTGTGATCGCCGGCGAGTTCGAACAGGAATTTTTGCTGGTTGACGGCGGTGGGGGCGAGCAGGGCAGATTCGACGCCATTTTTGAACCACGCGGGCATTTCGCCGGTAACTTTGGTGACTTTTGAGATATCTTTTGATTTGTGCGGCGTGCCTTTGTCGACGCCGTGGCCGAGTGCAATCAGGCAGACCAGTTTTTCGTCGTCTCTGAGTTCAAAGACTGCGTTTCCACGGCTGTAGCACATGCCAACCCAGCAGCTGTCGACGCCGAGCTGCTGCGCTTTCAAGACAAGTCGTTCGCCGTAGTAACCGATGGATTCTTCGAGCTTTTTCTTTTTGGGGCCAATCATGCAGAGATAGTTTTTGACGTTTTCGAAATGACCGTAATGAGCCAAAAAACAGTTGAAAGCCTTGGGTTCGTTTGTTTGGAGCTGAATATTGAGGCCGCTTTCTTCGTTGCATTGAAACATTTCATTGCGAATTTGGGCGATGATGCCCGGCTCGATATCGACGTGTCTGAATTTTCGCACGCTGTGGCGGTTGCGAATCGCTTCCATGATATCCATATTTATGCGTATCCTTTGAGTTTTGATACAAATAACCATCCCGTCATTTCGTACACGAAATGATGACAAACCAAACCGTCTCTATAATCGTTGATGCGTTAAATCTCAAAGGTTTTGTTTGGTGCAGGGGGATTATCCAACTCCAAGGCTTTGCGTTTTTTCCCGATTTCGGTTATTTGCATGGGGGCACCAGGCGGGTGCATCTATTGGATACATGGAGTAGCAGCTGTGGCCAAATCATCAGGAAGCAAGGAAAAATCGGGGGATCGTGAAAACGGTTCTTCTGCGAAATCCGGCAAATCCGGAAAAAACCGTAAATCTGTGTCGAAGAAGTCGTCCAAGCGTTCACTGCTTGGCAGGATTATCAGGTTTTGTCTGATTGCGGGGATATTGCTTGGTCTGATTGGATGTGGCATCGTGGCTTTTGCATTTTGGTATTATTCCAGAACGATTCCGGGCATTTTTTCGTATGAGGATTACCAGCCACGCCAGATGACGGTGATCACCGATCGCAATGATGTACCGATTCTGGAGCTGTATGAAGAGCGCAGAACGGTGATTCCCTATGCCGATATTCCCGAGCACATGCGCAAGGCGATGATAGCGGCTGAAGATGCGGCATTCTATTCGCACAAGGGGCTGGATTATATCGGCATTGTGCGTGCGGTATTTATCAATATCAAGCGTGGGAGTTTCAGCCAGGGGTCTTCGACGATTACGCAGCAGGTTGTCAAGAATTTGCTGCTCACGCCTGAGAAGCATCTGTCCCGAAAGTTTCAGGAAGTGCTGTTGGCGCGCCAGCTTGAGCAGGCGCTGACCAAAGACGAGATACTCACGATTTATCTGAATCATGTCTATTTTGGTCACCGTAATTATGGTATTGAGCAGGCGTCGCTGTACTATTTTGGCGTCCATGCCAAAGACCTCAATCTGAATCAGGCGGCGACACTGGCGGGACTGGTGCAGTCGCCGGAAAAGCTGTCGCCCAAAAAACATCCCGAACGTGCGCTTGAGAGACGCAATTACGTGCTGCGCCAGATGCTTGAGAAAGGGTTTATCCAGCAGGATGTGTATCAGGAAGCATTTGATCAGCCCATCGAACTCAAGCAGGATTCCGGCAGCATGATTGGGGCTGCACCTTATTTTACCGAACACGTGCGCCAGATGCTGATAGCTGAATACGGCAAGGAATATGTCTACAGTGCCGGCATGCGCGTCGTGACGACCATTGATCTTTCAGCGCAGGCGCTCGCTGAGAGCGCGATGACAAAGGGACTGATCGATTTCGATGAGCGCCACTATATGAACCGGCCGCTCAAGAATCCGAGCAAGAAAAAGCCGTCCAAATTCGAGAAAGACAAGAATTACGAGGCTGAAATCACGAAAATAGACGGGGATACGGTCTATTTTGAGCTGGGGGGCAAATCGCTTCCGTACACGCCGACGATGCGCCAGCGCCGCGAAAAACCGATCGAAGAAACGTTCAAAACGGGGCAGACCTGGTTTGTACAGATCGAAGCGTTTGACGATTCCGGGAAACCCGAAAAAATATATATTCCAAGCGGAGCCAACGGCGCTTTGATTGCCATTGAGCCTAAAACGCATGAAGTGCGGGCGCTTGTTGGCGGATATGATTATAAGGATTCGGTGTTTAATCGCGCGACTCAGGCCAAGCGGCAGACCGGGTCTTCGTTCAAGACTTTTGTGTATGGTGCGGCGCTGGAAGCACACGTGATTACGCCGGCGACGATTATCGATGATGCGCCAAAGGTTTTCCATATTCCCGGCAAAAAACAGCCGTGGTCTGCTAAAAATTCCGACAATAAATACAAAGGTCCGATGACGGTTAGAGCCGCGCTGGCGCAATCGCGCAACACGATTGCTGTCGATGTGCTGGAGAGGACCGGAATTGACCGAACTATCCAGTTCGTGCGCAAATTTGGCATTGATTCCGATCTCGTCGATAATTACACGCTTGCGCTGGGCAGCTCCAGTATGACGGATCTCGATGTGACGAATGCCTATGCGACGATTGCTTCAGGTGGAGAATACAGGTCACCGAAATTTATTCTGAGCATCACGCGAAACGGCAAGCCGGTTGAACTCAAACCGCAGCAGAAACATACGGCAATATCGGCAGATGTGGCCTATGTGCTGAGTTCGATGCTCAAATCGGTGGCGACCGAGGGCACTGCAAGAAAGTATCTGTCAAAATGGAAACGCGATGTCGCCGGGAAGACGGGGACGACGAATTCGACAAAAGATGCGTGGTTCGTTGGGTTCACGAACGAGATGGCATGTGGCATTTATGTGGGTTATGACGATCCCAAGACGCTTGGAAAGGGCGAGGGTGGTTCGACGACCGCATTGCCGATATTTGCCGATTTCATGTCGAATTACCTGAAAGATATGCCAGAGACAGGTTTTAATAAGCCGGATTCTGTGCTAGAACTTCAGGTCGATGCACAGACAGGTCTTCTGCCGGGTGCAGGCGGTTCAACGCGTAAAGAGGTCTTTATCAGCGGTACACAACCTGTTGAGACGGCGCCGGTACCCGACGACAACGCACAGAACTGGATGATCCGGCAGATGGATGCCGAATCTGATAATGAAGTGACCGAAGACATCGGTTCTGAAGACGAATTCTGATGATGCGAAATAAAAGGCTGTATCAAATCTTGTGGACGTGCGCTGCGTTTGCAGCAATGCCACGGATCTGTGCGGCTCAGGACCAGGTCGCTTCGAATCCGTCCGGACAGACGGAGGGGGATCCTGTGCCTATCGTGGCAAAGCCAAATGATGCTGAGCACTCCGCTGGTCCAAAAGATCCTGAACGCTGTGATGCTGCCTTTACCTATGCCAATGCGCTGATGCGCGCTGAAAATGCTTACGTTCGGCGCAAATACAGCACCGTGATCGAGATCCTCAGGCCTGTGTATGCGAATATCGACTGCCTGGATGATCCCAATGCGGTTCTGGAAATCGATCTTCTGCTCGGCGTCGCCTATTTCGAACAGAAACAGCAGAACATCGCGGATCCCTTTTTTATGAATGTGCTGCGCACCGAGCCCGATCACATCGTCGGATCGGTCATCACATTGCCCGAGTCCAGTGCCCATCGAATCGAGACGCTTCGTACCGAACATGCCGAGGAGCTCAATAAAATCCGCAGCGAGCTTTCTCCAAATACGGTGATTGAATCCCTCTATGTGCTTGCCGAAAAAGAAGAACACCAGTACTGGCTGAACTTTGTACCGTTTGGTGCCGGCCTTTTCCAAATGCACAAGACGGGGTGGGGAATCGCTTATGCATCGATTCAGGCATCAGGTATCATTCTGTCGATTGTTGGCGGCGGCATGGTAGAGTATTATCGCGGCGATAATTTCACCTATTCTTCACAGAATTATGTGCACGCCAAAAATTGGCAGAATG
>CAMKRB010000129.1 GCA_946415045.1 uncultured Myxococcales bacterium | reverse complement strand
TCGGCGCTCTTTGCCAGTATCTCACACGTATCGGGGTAACGCTATATCCACACTGATTAAACATAGCTAAGAATTATACCCGGCGACCGCAACCACCAGTCATAATAACGCCAAATGATGGAACATTTTTGTACATCAAATCCATATTTCGCACCCACGAGTTGAATAGCATATGGCGTAGCCTTAGCTTTTCGTTGCACATTATTGTAAAAAGGCTTATCCGCGCGCGGAATGTTTTCATCTTCCATGTCTCTCCTGACATCTTCCTAAGAAAGCAAAAAGACATTTGTGTGCAAAAACGTTGCGTTGGCAATGCTTCCTCCATGTGCTACACTATTGCGTCGCCTGTCGCACGGCAGGCGCGAGCATTAGGAGGCACACATGAAGCGATTCAACGTCACAGGCACCTGTTTCCCCGACAAACACTACATGGTCGACATCCATGAACGGATTGAAATCATTGCACAGATGGTCAAGCGCGGAGACTATTTCTGCATCAACGCCGGTCGACAGTATGGCAAGACGACGACGCTGTATGCTCTGAGAAATGCCCTGGCCGCAGATTACGAGGTCTATGCCATCAGTTTTGAGGGACTGGCCGACGCATCCTACGCCACGGAGGCACATTTGGCATTTGCCATGCTGCAGCTATTTCAGATGGATGCCATGAAGAAAATTTGTTCCGTCTCAAAACCTGTGCAGGAACTTGTCAGCAATGCCTTCGATAAGTATGAAGTATCTTCGCAAATTGAACTTGGAAAATTCTCGATTCTTCTCTCACGAATGTGCAAAGCGGCAACGCGTCCCCTCGTTCTCATCATTGATGAGGTAGATCAGGCGAGCAATCACGACTCGTTTGTACGCATTTTGGGATTGTTGCGTGCAAAATTTTTAGATCGCGAGGATTTGCCCACGTTCCAGTCCGTCATACTGGCCGGTGTCTACGATATCAAGAATCTCAAACTCAAAATTCGTCCCGAGGCCGAACACCAATATAATAGTCCCTGGAATATCGCGACCAAATTTGACGTTGATTTGTCATTGCCCGCAGACGGCATTGAACGCATGATTGCCGAATACAAAACGGACCACACAGGCATTCCCGAAGTCGATGGCATGGATGCGCACGACATGGCACAGCTGATCTACGATTACACCTCGGGCTATCCTTTCCTCGTGTCGCGGCTCTGCCAGATAATCGACGAAAAAAAACTATATTGGAATAAAGAGGGATTTCTGTCGGCGCTTAAAGTGTTATATCTTGAAAATAATACACTGTTTGACGACATGATAAAAAAACTCAATGAATTTCCTGAACTCTCAAAAATTCTTCAATCCATGCTTTATCAGGGACATTCATTCACTTTCAATCCAGACAATTTTGTATTCAATCTGGCCAAAATGTTTGGATTTATCAAATTGAATGAAAGCGGAAAAGCATCAATTGCCAACCGAATTTTTGAAACGAGGTTATATAATTATTATAGTTCAAACGAGGAAACAAACAAGATATTAACCCAGGGAGCCATCGTCAGGAGTCGATTTATCATGGACGGCCGTATAGGCATGGATCACCTGCTCGCCCGATTTGCCCTGCACTTCAACGATATCTACAGCAAGAAAGATGGCAAATTCGTTGAGGAAATGGGCCGCAAGATGTTTTTGTTATATCTCAAACCTATCATCAACGGCGTCGGAAATTACTATATCGAATCAAAGACCCGCGACGAGACGCGTACCGACGTGATCATCGATTACCTCGGGCATCAGTATATCATCGAACTCAAGATTTGGCGAGGAAATGCGTATAACGAGCGCGGGGAAGAGCAGATCGCGGGGTACCTGGATTTATACCATGCGAAAAAGGGATATCTCGTGAGTTTTTGTTTTAATAAGGATAAAGCTCCGGGCACGAAGACGATACAAGTCGGTGACAAAACGATTACCGAGGCCGTGATTTAAACAAAAAAGCCGCGTATCGCGCAGCGATAGCGGCTTTGCGCAGGCGTATCGGCCGCAGGCCGATAGCCCGCGCTAAAATCAATCCACACAGACCTCACGCATGACACACCATTTTTTGCAAAAGCACACGGCGTAGGCTTTTGCCGTGCGTGCGATGGGTTCGTCCTCCAAAACAGCTTCTATATATTCGTTATCTCGAATCTGTTTTTCGGCCTCATCTAGCTTTGTCGTCATCATAGATTTTATCTTTGCACGATCATCATCTTTTATACTGGCTACTTTGAGTGCCTTTGGCGTCACACATTTCACCTCCAACACGATACCCATATCCCCGGCCAGTGCCACGACATCGGGCCGCCCTTCGCCGTATTCATCGTTTGAGCGCACGGTGGCGACGTTTCCAAGCAATCCTACAATCATGCCGTGATAGAAGGCTTCGTTATAATCAAATACACTTGTGCTTTCGCATAAAACCAACCGCAATTCGCGTTCGGCATTATCCACGTCCCCCAAGAACAAAGCACGTAAAAGTTTTTGTGCATCCCACCCCCGCAGTTTGATATTTTTCCACCAATTTTGCAGCGATGAACGGATCACTGTCTTGACTTCGGTATTGGGCACCGTGACTTCAGCTTCTAATAAATCATCTTCGTCTTTAGAAACATTCAGAGCCTTCAGATAGCCTGTATATAATAAAAAACTCCATATTCCATCGGGATTTTGTTTTAAATCGCGATAGGAGAGATTTTTATATATTTTAACACGTGCCGTTTTACCATTCATCATTTTTTCTATGATTTCACGATGCTGTGGATTGTGCTCAATCACATCGTCGATAATATCGTTTCCACTCGTCAAAACCCAATAGGGCTGAATGGCATCTTCACCATAACCATTCACGAGCCCGCGAATGGCATTGAGCAAACTCCACGGATTAAACACTTTTCGACCGCCAAAGTTATATCCATCATACCATCGTTCTATTTCGGGATACTTATCTTCTATGTCATAGTAAGCCATCATTTGCTTGACTTCAGCATCTGTAAATCCCCAATATTCATCAGGTAATATTGTCGTCACATCGATCACACCGGGATTGTTCATGCCAGTAAATATCGATTCTTTCGCGACGCGCATACAACCCACAATAATACCATAAGCGAGGTTACTGTTGGATTTGAAACCGGAAGATATAAAGTTCCCAACGAGTTTGACGATTTTTTCAAATAAGTTAGCCCCCGGATGATGGATATCGTAGATGGCAGCCTGCTGTAATGGCACATCGTATTCGTCGATAAGGATCACGGTCTTGCGGTTTGTGGCTTTATAAATCCAGTCACACAACCGCCCCAGCGCCTCCTCTAACTCACTTTGAGACTCCTTTGTGCTTAAAATCTTTAGGAAATTCTCCCGATCAGAATCAGACAAGGCCAGCTCTTTCAACAAATATGCATGTTTGTCACAAGCTAAAGACAGCGCGATGCGCAGTTTATCGGTCATTTCCTCAAGAGAATCGTTGCGCATTCCCTTAAACGACAACGAAATCACCGGGTATTGCCCCATCTCTTTGAGCACATCGTCGCCCGCATTCATGACCTTAAGACCATCGAAATACCGCCGGTTGTCTACGGGATTGCCGGTTTCATCGAGACGGTACTCGAAATATGTCTCGAGCATGCGCAGCATCAGGGTTTTGCCGAAGCGACGCGGACGCGTCACGACGCAAATTTCATCCCCTTTTCGGATCAAATATGGAATAAACCCTGTCTTGTCGACATAGTACATCCCTTTATCCTGTAATGCTGTAAAGCTTTCACTCATCGATTTAAAGGGGATTGCCTTGCTGACCTGACTCATCCTTGCCTCCGTTGCGCATGTTATGTAGTCGCGGGATGTTTTTCAAATCGTATCACCCCCTCGCCTCTTTTCACCATAACCCGCTTTTGCGCCAATAGCGAGGGATTTTTGTGTGGTGCTCGCCTATTGCCTTCGGCAATACGGCTCGCCTGCGCCGCTATCCCTTCGGGATACGCGGCGCTTTCTAGGGCACTTGTGGTGTTCACGGTGATGCATTATTTCGTCTTTAATGGCGATTTCTTGGCTTCTGCTTCGACTTTTGTGCCTGTGAACATATTCTTTGATCCCTCTACCGGAACGACCCAACTTTTGGGGTAGTAACTAAACGCTTTCGCACCATAAAACAAATCTTTCATTTTCATGACCTTTGCGATGTTCCACTTTTCGAGCGGCTGGTTGAACGAGCTGGCGTGTTCAAACATCTTGGTCATACTGGTGACGTTTGACACATTCCACTTTTCAAGTGGTTGGTTGAACGAGCTGGCTTTATGAAACATACTGAACATATCGGTGACGTTTGACACATTCCACTTTTCAAGCGGCTGGTTGAACGATGAGGCGCCCGAAAACATCATACTCATATTGGTGACGTTTGACACATCCCACGACTCAAGCGGCTGATTGAACGATGAGGCGCCTGAAAACATCCCGTACATATTGGTGACGTTTGACACATTCCACTTCTCAAGCGGCTGGTTAAACGATGAGGCGCCTAAAAACATCTCACTCATATCGGTGACGTTTGAAACGTCCCACGACTCAAGCGGCTGGTTGAACGATTCAGCACCAGCAAACATCCAGTTCATTTCTTTTACTTGACGCAAATCTGGACTGTCTTCAGGAAGTTTGTTGAGTACATGACAATATGCGGCAAAAGACTTCATACTCTTCCATGGAACATTGCCCCAACTGTCGATCGAGATGATGGTGTTGGGAGGCAAAGATTTATACACTTTATGATAGAGTTCTGGATTGGAACACAAAAACATCCCGGGGATTTCACCGCGCACCCAGATTTGATGTTTACCTGTGTTCTTTTTATAGATACATTTTTTATTAATCGTCAGGTCTTTATATTCAAATTCACCGTCCCCTTCGCAGTCGAGGTCATACTTGACGGGGTATTGGCCGCCCACCGAATTCATCGCGACGAGGATTTCGATATTATCACCCGAATTCATCGCGGTGAGTTTTACGTCAATATCTGTCGTGATTGTATATTTAAAAATGCCATCGTTTGCAGCTGGTGCAGCGACTGCGGGAACGTCAGACGGAGCGACTCCAGTGGGAGCATCGGCGGGAGCATCGGTAGCAGGCGTAGCCGGCGCTGCGGCTGCTGAACCGTCCGAGGGAGCAGCCGCAGGAGACTCACCTGCAGGCGAAGCCGCAGGCTGTTCGGATTTCTTGGCACAGGCCGGCGCGAGCATGACGGCGCACAGCAAAGCAAAACACCATGGTTTGAAAACTGACATGAATTCCTCCAGTAGGTATGAATGATGGATATGCCCATTGGCGAGCAATCTCTGGCAGGATACCACGTTGACGAAACAACGCAAGAACATTGTATCACTTCGCGTCTGCCAACAACAACTCGCTGCAGAACCGAAATCTTCAGGATCATAAAAAAATAAAAAAAAATAATACAACTCTTTTTTGACGAAAATGGTCAAAAAATGTACGGCGCGGGCTATTGGCTTCGCCAATACGCCCCGCGCGTCGGGCTATTTCGCCTGTGGCTCAATACACCCGCCGAACACCGCTATCGCCTGCGGCGATACGCGATGTGAGAGACGTTCCATTGAACGTCTCTCCAGTAATTTTATTTAAATGCTCGCCTATGCGCTTTGCGCATACGGCTCGCTGACGGCGCGTATCTCCTGTGTCGATACGCGGTGTGAGAAAAGACTTTGTGTATACAAAAGAAAAAAGCCGCGTATCGCGCAGCGATAGCGGCTTTGCGCAGGCGTATCGGCCGCAGGCCGATAGACCGCGCGAAAAAATAATATTATAAATATATATTATGTATTTATATATTATGTCTTTATCTGACGTTCGATCGGGTAGGGACCGAACCTTGCTGCGGATGCATTTTCGGACGCGATATTGGCGCACCCGGGGGGAATCATGACTCGAATAAATGATTAATCTGTAACGCCCAGTTTGCCCAGGGACGACTTGAGTTCCGGTGTGATATATCTTGGAAAATTGGCTGTAACCTTTGAGCCTTCGGCGTTGAAAGTGGAGAATGAAGTGACATCCCAGGTGCTGTCTATCTTTTTGACGGCATTGGCGACTTCGTTGACGCCTGATTTGTCGAAGCTCTCCAGGAAGTGGTCATATTCCGGACCCGGGGTGAAATTGCTATATGGCATGGAATGCGTTTTGTCTCCGAGGTTATACCAGAATGCGTAGCCAAAAAATCTGTCTGTGCCGCCCAGTTCCTGGGCAAATAATGCGCGATCCAACAAATATTTGTTTGCAGAATCATCGCGAACTGTTACCACGCTGACGAATGTATTGAACGTTGCACTGGAACCATCCAGTGGTGCATTGGAAACGCCGCTGTATTTGGTAGAACCGGACCTGGTGAAATGTAAATTCGCCCTGATTGCAGTATTGGAGGCTTCTATGCGATCGGTATTGGAGTCGTCTGCCAGAATGCCACTCACATAATCTTTTGCAGTGATCGATTCTGCCTCACCAAATGCACGGCTGAGTACGATGCTGCTGCCCGCTTGAGCGGTCGCACCAAAGAATATTGCAGCCTTTGAACCGGTTGTCTTGATAGTGTTGATTTTCAGGTAGATATTATCAATAGATTTACTGCCATCGGCATCGTGTCCGACAAATCCGCCGACTTCATCGCCTTCCGAATCGATGGAATTGATGACAGCCGCAATGTTGCTAAAACTTGTTGAATAATACTTCGGGGGTTCGAGGTAGCCGGTGAATCCGCCAACGTTACCTTCCTTCGAATGGATGCTGTCAATTTTCATAGAAACTTTGCTGAATGTTGTTCCGTAGAAACTACCGGCGAATCCACCAACATTGTTTGTGCCGTCGACTTTTCCAATGACAGCAGCCATTTGTTTGCTGTTTTCGTCTTCTGTATTGACGCGGAAGTGATACGTATATCCGAACAATCCACCGACATTCTCATCTCCGGTGACCGACAGAATGGTTGAATAGTCATCATCGCTGGTCTGCTTGTATTCGATGCTGTCGGCAAAACCAATCAAGCCGCCGACATGCTTGGCATTGGGAGCGTTTACAGTGACGTTTTTGGCAAAGCAATTCAGGAGCGTGTGCCGGATTTCGGTGACATAGCTGTTCTCTTTGGTTGTACCAGATACATAACCAATCATGCCGCCGACGTACAGCGTTCCATCGTTGGTGTTGACGGATCCCGAAACGATGACGTTTTCCAAAACGGAAACGCCGCTGGGATCGATGGTGTTGGCGAGTATAGCGCGTCCGCCGTTGACATTGAGATCAACCGTCAGATCTTTGACTGTGCTGGAATTGATAACATCGAAGAGGGCATTTTTGACGCTGCATCTGTTGCCCTGTTTCGTCGCTGTGATGCTGTGGTGATTGCCATTGACGATGACGCCGGTGATGGACATCGTGTCCAGGTCTTTGGTTACTGCGCAGTTTGTGATACTGCCGCTGGTTTCGAGCAGTCCCAGATTGATATCATTGTCAATACTGATGATGCTGAACTTGTCGAACAATGTATCGTTGTTATCGTTGAAATAGACGAGATTTTGTGCGCTATAGACGTGGAATGTATCGGTCTCGGAATCATAGAGTTTTTCATCGCATTGCGTGCTGGTGTATGTTCCGCTTGTGATGCTCCCGTTATATGGGCAGGGATCTTTGTCATCGGGAACGTTGTCGCCATCGCTGTCGAGGTCTTTGCATGCACCGTCTTTACATCCATACTGGCAGGATTCTTTTGTTGGGACATCATAAATATTATTTGAACATTTCCACAGGGTGAATGCATCATTGTCATCGCATTTGGTCTGGCATTCACTGCATTGGCGTTTGCCGTCGTCGCAGCCGATGGGGCAGTTAATCGGCTCGGGGTATGCGGTTGGATCTTCTGCATCACACTGCAGCAGGGTATGGCTATCCCGGCAAATGGTATTGCATCCGATGCATTGCAGATTATCTGCATCGCACCCAAGTGGGCATAAAATGGACTGCGGAGCATCGGTTGGATGATTGGCATCACAACGCATCAATATGTCGGATTCCTGGCATCGTGTTTTGCATTCAATACAGCTCATGGTTTGAGAATCGCAGCCGTTTGCGCACGATAAGACCGTTGCTTCGGCGTACAAATCCTCCGGGTCGCATTTGACCAGAGTCCCATCATCGGCGCAGCTGTCCTGGCATTTATTGCATTCTTTTTTCTCTGCATTGCAGCCAAACAGACAGGTCTCGATGAGGGGATTCTCATCTTCTGTACAGATGACGAGCGTATTCTCGTTACCGCATTCGATGGTGCAAAAATCTTCACGGCATTTCCTTTCTTCCGCGTTGCAGCCATAAAAGCAGTGACGTTCAGTTGCAGCGAAAGTGTCGTTACATTCCAGCAGTGTGTTTCGATCCTGACACACGTTTACGCATTTGGGCATGCATTTGCCGTTTTCACACTTTTCGGACGCGCTGCATTTATTCCCGCATCTTCCGCAGTTGTCATCATTCTTGAGGGCGTCCATGCAAATGCGGTCGCACAAGATCTCTCCCTGATTGCACGAACTGCAGGCTTTGGTAAAGCCTTTTCCTTTGTAGCTTACGCAGCTGGAAAAATCACGGTCCAGATAGTCTTTGGGGCAATAGCCTTGTGAAAAGTATTGTTCCATGCCAGGGGGAATGGTTGCCTGCGTTAAATCTTCGATGATGTATCCGGCAATTGCTTCGCCATTTTCCGAACATGGATATGTTTTTACCGGCTCACTCAGATCACAGCCGCACATCCACACACAGCCATATATTGTCGCCAAACAAAGTGTTTTTTTCATTATTTACTCCAAAATTGAAATGTGGGTGCCGGGATGACATCGGCACATTAAGTACATTCATTGTATAGAATTTTAGTTCTTTTTTCAATTCAAAAGGAAGAAAATGCAGGGCTGCCCTAAGGAATGTCTGAACAATTGCTTTTGAGTGTTTGAGGGGGCAAGCCCCCTGCGCCGCTATT
>CAMKRB010000128.1 GCA_946415045.1 uncultured Myxococcales bacterium | reverse complement strand
GGCGTGCGCGGTGGCACGTCCCCTACCCGCCTGCGGCGCGTAGCCGCGCAAATAACGTGCTTACGGCGCAAGCCGTCGAATAGGATAACGTCTATATGTCATTATTTGATAAACCCAAACGCCAGGAACCGCTGCCGGAACACGAACCGCTTGCTGCGCGCATGCGTCCGCGAACGCTCGATGAGTACTGGGGACAATCGCATATCCTGGCAAAAGGCCGTCTGTTACGGCGTGCAATCGAGGCCGATCAGCTGTCGAGCGTCATTTTTTATGGGCCGCCGGGAACGGGAAAAACGACGCTGGCTCGCATTATAGCCAATACGACCAAGTCGAAGTTTTTGTCGATAAACGCTGTACTTGCGGGCATCAAAGATATTCGTGATGCCATCGAAACCGCCAAACAAAACTATGCGCTCGTCGGGCGCAAAAGCATTCTGTTTGTCGATGAAGTCCATCGGTTTAACAAAAGCCAGCAGGATGCGCTGCTGCCTTGGGTAGAAAATGGCACGATTACGCTCATCGGTGCAACGACTGAAAATCCCTATTTCGAAGTCAATAAGGCGCTTGTCAGCCGTTCGCGCGTCTTTCAGCTGATGTCGCTGACGCAGTCGGATTTGAGAGGGATAGTGTTTCAGGCTTTGCGCGACGAAACACGCGGATATGGCATGCTGCAGGTGATCATGCGAGAAGATGCGCTTGCGCACCTGGTCAACGTCGCCAACGGCGATGCCCGGGCATTGCTGAATGCTCTTGAACTGGCTGTGACCACGACCCCACCCAATGAACAGGGGCAAATCGATATTACCCTTGAAGTTGCTGAAGAGTCGATACAACAACGCGCATTGCTCTATGATAAAGAAGGGGATGCGCATTTCGATACGATTAGCGCATTTATCAAGAGTATTCGCGGCAGTGATCCCGATGCGGCACTCTACTGGTTAGCTCGGATGGTTCATGCCGGTGAATCGCCGAATTTTATCTTTCGGCGGCTGCTCATCAGCGCATGCGAAGATATTGGTCTGGCCGATCCAAAAGCGGTTTCGGTCGTCGAATCTTGTGCACAGGCGTTCGACAGAATCGGGCTGCCCGAAGGCAGATATCATCTGGCGCATGCGACGCTTTATCTGGCTACGGCACCAAAATCGAATTCTTCGATGGCATTTTTCGATGCGTTGTCTGTGGTCGAAAAAGAATCAACCTATGATGTGCCCAATCACCTGAAGGATCCATCGCGGGATGGTGCTGATCTGGGGCACGGACAGGGGTATCTGTACCCGCATGCCTATCGCGATCACTGGGTTGCGCAGCAATATCTGCCGGATGGGCTTCAGGGCAGGGTATTTTACCATCCAACAACCATCGGTTATGAAGCCACGATCGCTGCAAAAGTGCTGCAGAATCGCGAAGCACAACTGGCAATGGCCGAAGAACGACGCGATATGGAATCGGCTGCGACGACGAGCGAAGAGCGTTGGATTGGGAGAACATTCGATGGCGGCGCGGCACGTGCACAGGCCATTCGCGATGAAATCTTCGAAGCAGCCGATATACAGAAAAATAGCCGGGTTCTCGACATCAATGCATCCTCTGGCTTGATTTCGTTCGAGGCGCTTCGACGAGCTCCGGAAGGCGGCGTTTTCAGTGTTTTATTGCCATCTCCAGCCGCCGAAAATTTCAAGGGCCTGATGAATCAGAAACCCGAAATTGAACGCGCCGTGATAATCGAAACAGACGAATTATCTGCAAGTATTTTTGATAAAATTCAGGATCAGAGATTCGACCGCATTGTTGGGCGGAATTCTTTACACATCACGCCGAATTTGCCGGAATTTCTGGGTGCGATTCGCGATCACCTCGATACCGGCGGACGCGCCGTGTTTGGCAATCTGCTGCCAGGCGAAATGCCGAGAATTTATTCACTTGGCGTCAAACCGATTCACGAGACGCGCATCTCATCCGATTTGTTTAACGCATGGAAAAATGCCGAAGATGAACTGCTCAAATCGGAACAAGGACAGCATTTTACCATCCGTGAGCTCGAAAATGCAGCGGCGCAGGCGCATATCGATATCCATATCCGAAAACTGGAACTGTCGGGATCGCTCACGATTACGCCGTCTATTTTCAAACACTGGTTTGAACCGAATGCATCCGAACCGAGTTACATCGACAAGCTGGGACAATATCTGTCGGATGAATCGTGCCGAACGATTGTGCAATGGGCTGCGACCTATTTGCGCAGCCAGACGGTTCCCTGGCCGACTTCCGTGATTCTGGCGAGTTTTTAGAGACTTCCTTGTTCACGCCAGGGAATGACTTTTAATGATTCCAAATATCTTCATGATATACGTCCATTTATCGAGTCTGGTTTTGCAATAGGAGTTTGAATGGCACAACATGTGCAGTGTTTAATTTATATTTAAGGAGGGCTGAAACATGTGCCAAAAACGATTCGTGATGATTTTGATCGGGTTATCGATGTTCGGTGTTTCGGGGTGTTATTCGTGCCTGGATGAAGTAAGTTATGCGAAACCGACGACAGAGGATATGGCCGCAGGTGCGGGTTTGGCAGTTTTTGCAACAACTGCGGCAATTGCGGGATCAGTCGCCTCAGATGCCAGGTCATCCAAAGGAAAGGCGAATAGACCAGTCCCGGGTTCTTCATACAATATGGAAGCCCCAACAGGTTCTGTCTATTACAAAACATCTGATGGCAGGGTTGTCATCATGGGTAACAGTTCTCCGTGATTCATCAGAACTGAAAAGGTGTCGAAAGCAATCATCACGTATCAAGTACGGCGGGATGCAGTAAATGATGGGAATAAAAAAAGGCGCATGGAAATGCGCCTTATTTTTATTTATCGTCTGAAGCAGGTGTCTCAGCCGGAGCTGGAGCCTGTGCAGGTGCGGAACCGCTGATGGGTTCGATGGTTCCGGTAATCATTTTGCCTTCGATTTTGGCGGGTTGTGCAATTTGTGCGCAATCGGAGAACTGCTGCATGATTTCGGCGAGCTTGTCTAACCAGAGTTCGGCATGAGACTGCTCGCGGCCGCGCAGACGCATGACGAGGCGAACGCGATCGCCGTGTGCGATAAAGCCTTTGGCTTTACGCACCATGGTTTCCATATCGTGATCGTCGGTTTTGGGGCGCAGACGCAATTCTTTGAGATCGACGCGGGCGGCTTTGGAACTGGCAGCCTTTTTGGCCTGTTCATAGCGGAACTTGCCGAAATCCATGATACGGCATACAGGCGGCTTTGCATTTGGCGCAACTTCGACGAGATCCAAGCCATGTTCTGCTGCGATATTTCGGGCTTCATCCGGGCTCATAATGCCCAGTTTGTCGCCATCCGGACCGATGACGAGAATCTGCGCGATGCGAATTTGATGGTTGATTCGATACTGACTATCATCCCCTGCTGCCGGGGTTACTGTACGCCGCCTCATGTAATTAAAATTTTCCTTTCTACAAAAGAGCAAAAACCAGATCGCATCGATCTGATACCAATAACCTCATAAGTATAACAAATACGATCATGCAGCGCAAGAAATCGTGCGAAATAATGCGCATACGTCTTCCGAAACATGCGCCGGACCGGGGCGTTGCGGGGCAGAGCCCCGCACGGGGGTAGGCGCGTATTTGCTTGCAAATAGCGCCGCAGGGGGCTTGGCCCCCCACCATCAGTTCGTATTGATGATGCGCAGATCGAGACCGATGGGGTAGCCGTAGGAACTCATGTTGTAGTAGCCGTAATTATAAAGTCCGAAAGGCTTGTCACCGGTCATGTGATGGGTGCCGGGGTCGATAGAAACGTACCCGACCTGGAAATTGGTGCCGCTGATATTGATGAACGGCTCGGTGGCGGTTTGCGGTTTGGAGCTGACGATGCTGGTCGCTTTGGTTTGCGTGACTTCGGTGCCATCGAGGAAAACTTTGCCATCTTTGGGTTTGATGATGGTGACGAAATTTTCGTCGTAGCTTGGCGGCACCATGAATGAGTAGTCGCTGCGGTATTGCTCGTAGGGGACGGTGAGGATGAACGAGGGATCGCCAATGGAGCGGCCGTTATACGACTGGCTGGGCAGGAACTGTCCGACGCTGATGGGTTTGTCGGCATTGATTGTGAAGCATTCGCGGGTGCTGATTTCCTTGAACTGGCCGGCATTGAGGGTGAACGGGCCGCCGAGTGATTCGGGAACCGTTACTTTTGTGTTGTCTTCCTGGGCCATAATGCGCCAGAAATCGTTGCCGGTGCCGACCGAGTAGGCGCGTGCGGCGATGTAGGATTTGCCCCATGCCTGGAGCGGGAAGAGTTGTTCTTCGAGATGATCGCGGCAACAGCCGGCGATTGCTTTGCTCGGCACATAGGACGAACGCGATCCACCGTAGACGGCAATGTTTTTGTCCGCTTCGATGATTGTGCCGGTTTGTTCGTGAGTGGTTTCCGATGGGGCCATCAACGTGAGTACATCGAAACGATTCAGCTTGAATTGTCTGGAATTGCCGGCGGCCATTTCTTCAATGCCGGTTCCTGCAATGATTTTCGAGGTTGTCGTTACATCGACTTTGGTCGTCCCCGGCTCGGTGGCAATGACGGTAAGCGTTGATCGGTGATCGTCACCGGTATCGCTGTGCCAGGTCATTGCGATATATTTTTTCCCCAGCACATTGGCCGGAAGCATCAGTGAGGCATCATTGGAATGGGCACTTGCGTCGCCCCAGGGACTGAACTGATAGGCGGTGATGGGGTGAGTCGAACGAATGCGGTAGGCGTAGGCATTTTGGCTTGTGGCCAGGCACATATTGGTCGCACCGGTGTTCATCTGAACGGTTTGGACGGCTTTTGGGGCGAGCTCCACTGTTTTGACGGGAGCCTGCGGCGAGGCTTCGAAGCCGCTTTTGTTGTAAATATAAACCGTCGCTGTATCGGTTTCGCTTGGGTTGCTGAATACAAAAGTATGGTTGGTGCGGATGAGATTGTCGAGATATGCGCCCCAGTATTCGCAGCCGATATACGACATGTCGCCGGCTTTGAGATCGCATTCGGATTTGCAGATGGTATCGATTATACCATCGCAGTCGTTATCGAGACCGTTGAGATTGCCGTAGATATCGCATGTGAGCGTTGATGGATAGACGCCGCCGGTGCAGGGGCCCCAGAATTGACCGGAATCATCGCAGATTCGCGTGCCTTTTTCGCAGATCGATTTGTCGAACTCGGATTTGAATACGACGGATGCGCCGCGCCAGCAAGCCTGAGTTTCGCCAGGCTGACAAGTGCATGGCGTATCGGATTCGCAGCCATTGCCATCGTCGCCGTCGCAGTTGTAGTGGTTTGCATCGCATTCGCATTGACTATTGCTGCAAGTCTGACCGGCGCGGCAAGCGGTATTGCAGTCGCCGCAATGCGATTTATCAGATGTCGTATCGATGCAGGTGCCGTTGCAATTGGTGCGCGGTTCGCACTGCAGTTCGCATTTTGAATTCACGCATTTTTGATTTGAATTGCATTCGTTCAGGCAGCGGCCGCAGTTCATGTCGTCTGACGACAAATCCACACATTGACCATAACAAATTGTATTGGGCAGCTCACAGGTCGATGGGTTCGATTTGTTTTCGCAGTTTCCGTTGATGCAAATCTGGTCGCTGTTGCATGTATTTTCACAGGAACCGCAGTGATCGACATCATTCTTGCCAACGCATTCACCCCAGCAGCTGATTTGATCTTCGGCTTCGCAGGTGACGCCCGATTCAGTGCAGCTTCCTCCGCTGCAGATTTGCGATGGGTTGCATTTGGTCTGGCAGTTGCCGCAATGCTTTGCGTCATTTTGCAGATCGAAGCAATCTGAACCGCATGATGAGAGAGATTCGTCTGCGCATTTGGATTCGCAGGGGGTCTGGGATTCACAGCCATTTGCACTGTCGTTGTCGCAGTCATACAAACCGTACTGGCAGTTGCATTGGGACTCTGCGCAATACATCGTTTCATGGCATGATGCATTGCAATCGCCGCAATGATCATTGTCTTTGGTGATATCAATACATTTGCCGTTGCATTCTTTGTGGTTCGGGGCACATCCGGGTTCGCAGTGGCCTTCGTTGCAGGATTCGTTGGGTTTGCATACGGTTTTGCAATCCCCGCAGTGATTTTGGTCGTTCTGCAGATTCACGCACTGTCCGTCGCAATAGCTCAAAGTGCGGTCGCTGCATGCTTTGTCGACATCGGTGCATTTGCCATTTACGCAAACCTGGTTGTTGCAGATCGTATTGCAGTCGCCACAATGTGATGAATCGATCTTAAGATTATAACAATCTGAACCGCAAGCCTGTAATCCGGCTTCGCATCCACCTGACACCAGTTGCTGTTGCTGACTGGCACCCTCATCCTCGCATCCGCATGCGACAGCTGCCACACAGCACATCACGAACCAGCCAAACCCTGATTTGTTGCGTTTTTTCATCTTGCCAACCCCATTGGTTAAAACAAACCTGTATCCTCGGTCAAACAAACCTATACAAGAATATATTATACGAGACCGAAATACCAGAGGAACGATAAGGAATGGATGGTGCAGAGACTCTATCTATTTGCCTGGAATCAGTGACATCAGCAGGTTTGAAAGTACGAGCTCATTTGGAGTGGGTTTGGATTTGAGCGTGCGGTCGGTTTCGTAAACGGCGGCATGGAACTGATAGAGTTCAGCGATGGAATACTTTGGGGCAGCCTGCAAATACTCGCGCATGCCATAGCTGTTTACGCCGATGCGCTGGCCAATATCGTCGGGCGACATCTTTTGTTGCAATCCGATTTTTACCTGCAGCATCATTCTGGCCTGGCGAGCGAGCATACCATTGATGACCACGGGTTCCTGCTTTTGTTCGAGCAGAACATGCATGGCCTGAATGGCTGCGGGGATATTCCGCTCCGATATGGCCCGGGTGAGTTCAAAAATGCTGCGTTCCCGCGTGTCAACGACGTGTTCTTCGACGATTTCCGGCGTGATGAGTTCGCCGTTTTTGAGGGCGAGTGTGAGCTTCTCAAATGCGCGTTCGATGAGTGCCCGGTTGGGACCGATAAAATTGCCAAGCGCGTCCACTGCATCGGCATTCAGATTGAGTTTGTGTGCTTTTGCCGAATTTCGGATGTATTCCGAAACATTGCGTTCCGACAACTGCGCACACGAGACGCTGAACGCATTTTTTTTAATCTCAGTCCACGATTTACGCCGTGCATCAATTTTGGATGCAACGAGCACCAGGTGGGCTTTTGCCGGGGATTTGGTATAGCTAACCAGTGGTTCGAGATCGGCTTCGTTTAGTTTTTCGATGTCGCGAAAAACGACGACTTTAGGACCGCCAAACATCGAACGGGTTTTGACCGAATCGATGACTTTCCGCGATTCGATTTCACCGGCGCGATAGACTTCCCAGCTGAGCGGATCTACCGGTTTTCCGTTAAACCGGCGATCCTGGATGGCTTGTATCAGCTTTTCGATGATAAAACCGTCCTCACCATAGAACAAATAAACGCTGTCCAGCGCTTCGGCTGTCTGTATGTGCCCAAGCGCCTGTGCGGATTCATCTGCAGCTGCTTTCGAGAACGATTTCGCCATGATGTGCCTTATTCGTGAATTTCATCCACGGTGACGACAGTAGCGCCCCGTTGGGGCGCGGAGGGGCGACGCACCAACGGGGCGTGTCGGATGATGGTTGGCTATTCTTCCACGCTTTCTTCATCCGCTTCGGCACCGGCATGAGATGTCATGATCTGCTCAAGTGCGGGCAGATTCTTGGCCTCGCGGATGCGGTTTTCAATTGCCATACAGATGTCGGGGTTGGCAACCAGAAAATCCTTGCATGCTTCACGGCCATTGCCCAATCGCTCGCCTTCGTATGAATACCATGCGCCCGATTTGTCGATGATATTTAATGCTGCGCCCAGATCGAGCACGTCGCCTTCGCGGTTGATGCCCTGGCCATAGATAATATCGACTTCGACCTCGCGGAATGGAGGGGCCATCTTGTTTTTCACGATCTTGATGCGAGAACGCTGACCAATGATTTCCTGGCCATTCTTGATCAGACTGGCTTTGCGGACATCCAGTCGCACCGACGAATAGAACTTGAGCGCATTGCCGCCCGATGTCGTTTCTGGATTGCCATAAAACACGCCGACTTTCGAACGCAGCTGATTGATAAATACCAATGCTGTTTTGCCTTTGGCGGATGTCGCCGTCAGTTTTCTCAGCGCCTGGCTCATCAGACGAGCCTGAAGACCCACATGGGCATCGCCCATATCCCCTTCGAGTTCTGCGCGAGGTACCAGCGCTGCGACTGAATCGACTACCACGATGTCTACTGAATTCGATCGCACCAGCATGTCCGCAATTTCCAACGCCTGCTCACCATAGTCCGGCTGGCAAATCAAAAGATTGTCGGTATCGACGCCCATGCGCCGCGCATACTGAACATCCAGCGCATGCTCGGCATCGATAAAGGCTGCAACGCCTCCTGCTTTCTGCGCTTCAGCTACCGCATGCAGGGCAACCGTCGTCTTGCCGCTTGCTTCGGGGCCGTAAATCTCAATCACACGGCCTCGCGGAAATCCACCAATGCCCAGCGCTAAATCCAGACCAAGCGAACCACTCGGTATCGTTGGAATCGATGCCTGCTCGGGGGTGCTGCCCAATCGCATAATCGATCCTTTGCCAAACTGCTTCTCTATCGCCGATATCGCCGCTTCTATCGCTTTGTCTTTCTGGGCCTGCGCCTCTTTCTGCGCAACAGTGTCCTTGTCTTTCGCTGCTGCCTTTGCTTCTTTCTCTTTCGCCATGATATCTCCTCCAATTTATTTGGATCCTTGGATTCTATAAACACAGATGTGCTGAACACACCAGCGTCTTACCAGTGACCTTTTGATTACTGAACATTTTTGTAGTTGTCAAGATTTTTTTACCCAGCCAGCCCCTTCGCAATGCATCACACGCTATATATGTGGCAATCGAAATTAAATCGGCCAAAAAAAAATGGATTCAGACAAAAAAATGGCTCTGTTTAACGATCGTGGATATGAAAAAGTAAGGTTGTCTGCTTTGCGGCC
>CAMKRB010000127.1 GCA_946415045.1 uncultured Myxococcales bacterium | reverse complement strand
TATATCGAAGCAGAATCGCTCGAAAAACAAATCGCTGATGGTCGTAAATTTACAATAGACGAAAGCATCACCATTTTTGAACGAACCGCAGAAATTCTTCGTGCGCTCGGTAATTACACGCCGCCCGTTATTCATCGCGATATCAAGCCATCCAATCTGCTCGTCGATGATCATCTCCATGTATGGCTCGTCGATTTTGGTGTCGTTGCCGATAATTCCAAAACGTTTTCTATGACGTTTGCGGGTACGGCCGGTTATGTTGCACCTGAACAGCTATATGGAAAAGCCTCCGCCGCGTCCGATATATTCAGTCTTGGGGCTACCATGCTTCATCTCATAACCGGAATCTCCCCGTGTGACATGCGGTTAAAAGGCATTCAGCCAGACTTCGACCACTATCTGACTGCCAGCGTTCCCGAATGGCTAAAAATGCTCATCGTCCGGATGATGGCTACAAATCCTGAAGAAAGGCCACAGACGGGAACTGAACTGTTGGCGTTGATTCATAACAGCTCCAAACATACTAACAAAATTGCGAAACCGTCTTCAAAATATATACTCATCACGCTGATTGCCATATTTTTTCTGGCAGCAGGTGTGGTGTGCGCGTTTCTTAATTTGGTTGCGGCATCCTGCGCGTTATTATTTGTGGCAGTGGCTGGAATTATCATAATAATTCTATTTCAACGTTCTGAAATAACAAAGCGAAATTATATAAGTATTGAACCAGAGCATAAACCCACAAGAATATTACAACAAGGTGACAATTCCGAAACGACTAATCGAAATCATACAAGAATTGAACCAGAGCATAAACCCACAAGTGAATTTTTAGAATTACTCAAAAAAGCAGAGAATGATGATCCATTCGCTCAGAATGAACTTGGCGATATGTATTACAATGGAACTGGGGTAGAAAAGGATTATCAAAAAGCTGTTGAATGGTATCAAAAATCTGCAAATCAGGGGTATGCCAATGCACAAAACAATCTCGGCGTTATGTATCGAAATGGATTTGGGGTAGAAAAGGATTATCAAAAAGCTGTTGAATGGTATCAAAAATCTGCAAATCAGGGGTTTGCCGCAGCACAATACAATCTTGGTTGTTTGTATTACAATGGATTTGGGGTAGAAAAGGATTATAATTTAGCAGTTGAATGGTATCAAAAATCTGCAAATCAGGGGTATGCCGCAGCACAATACAATCTTGGCGTTATGTATGCAAATGGATTTGGGGTAGAAAAGGATTATCATATAGCTGTTGAATGGTATCAAAAAGCAGCAGAACAAGGGGATGAGGATGCCAAAAAAGCTTTGCATCGGCTTGGAAAATGATAATGATGCACCGCACGCGTATTGGCCTACGGCCAATAGCGGGCGGAAAGAGGCCGTATCGCGCAGCGATAGGCCGACGCGTCGGGCGTATCGACGCAGCCGATAGCCCACGCCAGCGCGCGGTATAGACAACCTCATCGTACTCTCCGTTTTGGCGATAGAAGGGGAACGCATGATTCGACGCGAACCCCATCAAAAATTACAATTCCTCGCCATTCGCGCTAACGCGAATTATAGTTTGGAAGAATGCGCGAATAGAAACGTTTGTGAAACGTCTGAAGGCGAGTTATCCAAGCGCGACATCGAGCACCATCATGAGTGCGAAACCGGCGGAAAAACCGAGCGTGACGAGATTTGTATGTTCGCCGGCGGATGCTTCTGGCAGCAGTTCCTCGACGACGACGTAAATCATGGCACCGGCGGCAAAGGCGAGCATATAAGGAAGCCACGGCGTGAGCAAAGACGTGAGCAGAATTGTGAGAATTGCGCCGACAGGCTCGACAATGCCCGACAGAACGCCGAATCCGAAGGCTTTGTGCTTGCTTTGGAGCTCCTCTTTGAGGGGCAAAGATATAATTGCGCCTTCGGGGAAATTTTGAATTGCGATGCCAATGGCGAGCGCGGCTGCGCCGGCCGTAGTGATTTGGGTTTCTCCAGAAAGACATGCGGCGATGGCGATGCCGACGGCCATGCCTTCGGGCAGGTTGTGCAGCGTCACGGCCAGGAACATCATTGTGCTCTTGCGCAGGCGCGAAGCGACGCCTTCGGGTTTGTCATTGTGAATATGCAGATGCGGTAGAATCGAATCGGCTAAAAATAGAAATCCGATGCCGAGACCGAAGCCGACGAGGGCGGGCAAAAACGCGAGTCTGCCCATGTCTCGGCATTGCTCCATCGCAGGGATGAGGAGCGACCAGACGGACGCGGCGACCATCACGCCCGAGGCAAATCCGAGCATCGTGCGCTGCACTTTGTCGGGGATTTTGTCGCGTAAAAGATAGACGCAGGCCGAGCCCAATGCGGTGCCTAAAAAAGGAATGATGAGTCCGAGAAGCAGTATGGTCATATTAAATGGCTCTGTTTAACGATCGTGGATATGAAAAAGTAAGGCTGTCTGCTTTGCGGCCACGAGCGATGAGTAAACGGCTTGCTGCTGTCGCCTTCGAATCCGTCGTAGTTCACGCAGATCAGGTGATATCTTTCGGCAAGCAGATCAATCACTCTACTAAAGTTGATCTGATATGTGCATGCAGTACCGGGCAGAAGCAGCAGGGTTTTGGCGTCTGATTTTCCTATTTCGTCGAATTGCATTTGGGGGGGCTCACTTATACTTTTTTCTTTTCAAGTTTGATGATTTTAGCCTTTTGTTCGGTATCGTCCGATTCATCGTAGGCATCGTATGGCGCGACGGGATCATGCGGCTTTTGTTTGTGCCATGAGACGCATATTTTGTCGCGGTGCGCAAAAGCAAAATCGAGGCTGTCCGTCCATCCCGTATGGCCGGTGATAATTTTGGGTGAGATTTTTCGAGCACGAAGCAGGTTTTCTAATTTTTCGAGAGACTGTATCGCCACTTTGTTGGATTCGGCAAGCACGTTAATAAAGCTGTAACCGCCATCGACGCCGAACCAGATCGTGTCGCCTGTAAACAGATATGCGTCGTCGATCAGATAGACGAGATGCCCCCAGGTATGGCCTGGAACCAGAATCGGTTCGATCTTGATATCGCCGATATAAAAAACTTCACGGTCTTTGAGCAGAACGCGTTCGTTGTCGGATTTGACCATCGGCAATTTGTATAAGCCGTAAATCACTTTGCGGCGTTTTTCACCCGTGAGGTATTTATTTTCTATCTCACCGATGTAGACTTTTGCGTTTTTGAACAACAGATCGCTGTCATTTTCTATGGCACCCACATGATCGGTGTCCTGATGTGTAATCAGAATATGTTTGATATTTTCAGGTTCCAGGCCGAGCCATCCCATCTTTTCGCGCAGGCGTTCATAATTATAGCCGGCGTCGATCATAATCGTCATATCATTCTTTGTATAAAAGAAGATATTGGCAACATATTCACGAATGCATTTGACGTGTTCATCGATAATGCCGGTATTGAGCGGCTTGAAGATTTCTTTGCCGCGATAAATGCGCGACATCATTTTTTCCTGACGTTTTGAATCCTGACGTGACATGATGATGTGCCTTTATATAACGAGTAAGATGTTTATTTAAAATAACACAGAAATCCTTTTCTGAGTTCATCCCAGACAGGCATTTCTTTATAGCCATGTGCTTTTCTGAATTCGTCGAATTTCTGATCGATGTATTTCATTTCTGCCGGTGCATAGCGACAATGTCCCGCAATAAATATCTCTCCGAGGGACGTTTTGGCCATAATCCAATAGAGTGCGGACATGAGTTTGCATTTGATGCCCGGCATATAATAGTCATTTTCTTTTGGCGGCATCACGGCAATGCCGGATTCTTCCAGAAAAGTAAATGCTTCGCGGCTGGCCTGTACAATTTGTTTTACATCTTTTCTTGTAATTTTTTTGAGTTCATAATTCATACCATAGCACATATAGGCATACGGCATGATTTCGGCAACATGGCACCAGTAATAACCATACATATCGGATATCCAGCGCAGTTTGCAGCTCGTATGAGCGAACAAATCCGAGAGCAATTTTATATCCTTATGCTCAACAGAACCATGAAGCTTTCCGACATTGAACAGCGTGACAGGCAGTCTTCCGACGACAAACATATCATCTTTGCGATGTCCGCCCGAATCCTGAAAGCCGAACAATACACTGCGCGGAGAAACCGCATGTTCCTGTATATATTGCTCCATCTCCTCGGATTCGAGATTGTTTCCGACGAGTACGACGATCGATGTGTCAACCGTGGCAAGCGCATCCAATACACCTTTTTGCTGTGTGGCCTGCATGACACTAAAGACGATATCGTAATGTTGATTTAATCCGGCAGATTTGACAATTTTGGGATGATCAATTGTTGTTTTGTGCTGATAATAATGCCGTATTTTAACGCCATGATTGACAAACTGATCATACTGGCTGCGGGCAACTCCGGTAACTTCATGTCCTGCCTTGCACAGTTCATGTAATAGCGTTGCACCGAGCACCCCTACGCCATAAATCAAGACCCTCATAATCTCTTTTTACACTCCGTGTACATCAGCGGAAAGCTGGCTTTGAATACTTCTTTTGTTTTGACATTCCATCCGTTCTGTTCCAAAAACTTCGGATAAGTCGTTTCGTCCCAGGTGAGTTCAAATACGACGCCGGCCAAAGATAATATTTTTGCCAGAAATCGTTCCTTTGTACCCGCACGATGTCCGAGAAAATTCGGTGCGATCAGCACGCCGTCCGATTTCAAGACGCGGCTGATTTCTGAAGCGCCTTTTGCGGATCGGGTATAATATGAAGCGCGTTTGATATAATGACGACATCAAAACTCTTGTCATCAAAAGGAATGTTGGTCGCGTCCACCTGTCGGAAAGACAAATTGTTGGGCAGATTGCCTTTGGCGGCCTGTCGCAGCATTTTTTCGGCAAAGTCAGAGGCGATCATCTCTTTGGCTTCGGATGCCACATGTTTTGCAATGAGTCCCGTTCCCGTGCATAATTCGAGCACGCGTTTTCCTTTTATGACTGCACGAATTCTTTCGTACATCTGCGCATAAGCCTTTCGGTTCTGCCACATGAATAAATCATAAACTGGTGCATATAAATTCCAAACGCGTTTTCCGTCACTCATGATGCGAATCCATTATTACTAATATGTAATTTGTTGTAATTGTTCTTGGCGGCCTATGCGCCGTCGGCGCATACGGCCTGCCTGCGCCGCTATCCCTAGCGGGATACGCGTCGCATATTATATATTCAATCACGCAATTGCTTTGCCCAATTCTGCGCATTCCTTCAGGCCGTCAGCATCGGGATCGTTGTTGCACTTGACGCTTTCTGCAGCGAGCGTGATTCCTGCATCTTTGCATGTCTCTTCCCATGTACGAAGCCATTCGCCATCGCCCCAGTCATAAGACCCAAACAGTGCGACTTTTTTTCCAGAAAGTTTCGGCAAACATGCACTAAACACCGGTTCAAACTCGCTGTCTTCGAGCTCTTCCGAACCCATTGCCGGGCATCCAAAGGCAATCGCGTCATAATCGGCAACTTTGTCCGGTGAAAAATCGGACACCTGATAGAGAACGGCATCCGCACCGGCAGATTTTGCGCCATCCAGTACAGCATTTGCCATGGACTCCGTGTGTCCCGTTCCACTCCAGTAAACGACAGCAACCTTACTCATATTATCTCCTTTTATTGAGCGACGACCAGGGCATCCAGTGGGCAGCCACGGTGATAGCGCTCGCAGTAACAGGCCGTGCATTTTTTGAACCTTTCAAAACACTGATGCGCGGCCTCGATGTTTCCATAAACCTTCCAGCAGCCGAAACATTTGCAGTTCCTTCCGCCGAACCGAATAAAGCCTTCGACATCTTCAGGCGGATAGCCCAGAAACAGCCCGACCTCGTGCGGAAATTCTGCGTAATTATCGAATCTGTTTTTTAATTGACGAATGCAGCTGTCGATATCGTCTATATCATATCCACGCGATGACAGAATCTGTTTTGCCTTGGGATGCGACAGGTCTTTTGCCAGCTGAATTCGACGATAAATATAAATGAGAGCCCTTCGGGCATATTTTAAGATAACGACCTGCAATCCTTTTTTGGCAAATCTATTGTTCAATTCTTCCACGTCCATATCGATTGCTTCCTGAGCATCATACGCACATGAGAACAGACTGCCGGTTTTCATGCCGGCAAGCGTCGGTGAACAATGTTGAATGACAATCTCTTCAGACATGGCTGTAATCCTATATTTGAGCGTTCAGTATTTATATGCAAAACGATAATTTTGATTCCTTGTACAGGTGTGCTTATCCTTGTTATTTCTTTCCATATAATAAAGCTGAACCACTCAGACCGAGCAGTTTTGCTTCTTTTGTGGTCATGAATTTATCTGCTGTTTCGATGAGTTCAGCCTTTTCATACCCCAAATCATGCAGTTTTTGTACAAACAGTTTCATATCACCATAACCGGATGCGCTCATAAGATCGTGGATGGCAAAAGTACCTCCTTTTTTTAGGACGCGCAGGGTTTCGAGCAGCCATTTCTGCTTATCTCCCGGGATGTTGTGATAAACGTAATTGGAGGTAACGCAGTCGAAGGATTCGTCTTCGAACGGCAGTTTGGTTGCATCGCCGTTTTTAAATTCCGTATTTTTCACATTTTCTGCTTTTGCATTTTCCTCGCATAATTGCTTGGAAAAGCTGGCATATTCCATGCCCCAGCGATCACATCCAACCATTCTGGCATGTGGATTTCGTTTGGCTGCAGCAATTGTCAGTGCGCCGCTGCCGCATCCGACATCCAGACCGACTCCGCTTTCCGGCACTTTGACGTATTCAGCCACGCCTTCAATGATCTGTTTCGAGAGCTTACGTTTTCCGTCATACGAAAACTGACGGTATGCATAAATACACCATGCGGATGCGCCCATCAGCCCAAGTGCACCCGCCCCCAATATTCCTGTAATGATTCGGGGAATCGTACTTTCTCCCAGTATTCCGAGTGTCACCGCTCCTGCGGTAAGTGCTGCTGCGCCACCCAGAAATCCATAAATCATCCCTTTGGAAACCCAATTTTTATAGTTTGCGCTCATCATGTTCTTTCCTTTGAACGATTACTTCTTTACTGCCACCAGGTGCAGCCTGAACATTCTTCTTTTTTCAAGCTTGACGACATCAAGCCCGGCAGAGGTACACATGGCTTTGATTTGCGCAGGCGGATAGATACAGACATCACCGTGACCAAACAGATTCGCGAGTTTGAGTTCAATATGATTGATGATCCACAGCATCACCGGATTCGTCGTATAATCGCGCAGAATCAGCCTGCCATTGGGTTTGAGTACGCGTTTTACGCCATCAAAAAATTTCTGCGTATGAGGATAATGATGAAAGCTGTTCGCACAAATAACTGCATCGAATGATTCATCCTCAAACGGCAGGTTCTCACTGTCACCCACGACAAACTGAGTATTGGGGAGTTTTTTTGCGTTGGCGACTTCTATCATTTTAGGGGTTAAATCCAAACCGGTGTAATGCTTATCCGGATATTTCTTTGACAAAAGTTCGATCATCGGACCAGTGCCGCAGCCGACATCGAGCAAAGTGTTGAATTCGCCACTTTCGAGTTCTTCCAGAATTGGCGGATAGTCATCTTTGCACAATTCATAAATGCCAGCATGTCCACTGTCATAGATTTCTGCCGCTTTCGTAAATTCTTTAATAGAGAGCGCTTTGTATTGTTCAGCTTTCATCGCTTATCCTACTTAATTGCCAACACCGCAATCCATGGATGCTTGTCGTGGTGAACCGTTTTAATATCTTTAAATCCGGCAGTTCGGAGTGCGCTTTCGATTTCGGCGGCTTTATAGACTTTCATTCCCTGAATGATTTTTTCGTAGCGTTCCCCCATTCCATCCGTGCCGTCGCTTTCGCATACGATCAGGAAACAGCCGTCATTCTTTAGGATGCGATGAACATTGGAAAAGCATTTTTCGAGTCCGGGCCAGAAATAGATGGTTTCGAATGCCGTCGCCAAATCATAAGTACCGGACGCAATTTTAAGATCGGAGACGTCACCGACAGAAATTGTGGATTTGCCGCGGGCTATCGAAGCAGCGTTGTAGACAATGGCTTTTTCGACCGAAAGCGGTGAATAATCAATCCCATCGTCCACAGCCTGCGGGTATTTTTGAAGCAAAGCTGCGACATTGCGTCCGCCGCCGCATCCCAGGTCGACTGCCATTTGCGGTGCAATTGGTGGCAGATGTGACAATGCCCAGTCCGCAAGTACTGCATGACCAGAGTTCATACCGCGAAGCATGAGGGTGCCGAGAATTCCTTCGGGTTTGCGGGTTTGATTGATGAAATGCTTGATGATGCCCATATCTGACCTTTATTAAATCAATCGAATGTTGATAGTTGTGTCTAAAGTTGTTAGATATCTCTAACAACAGGGTTGTTATATGGCACAAACATCGAATTAGTCAAGCGTATTTTTACGATATAACAAAATAACGCCGCGTATCCCAGCGGGATAGCGGCGTTAAGTGAGCGTAGGGGCGCGGTCTCAGACCCGCCCCAAGCGTGTCAATATATATTAAAAACAAAACGCCGCGTATCCCAACGGGATAGCGGCGTTAAGCGAGCGTAGGGGCGGTCTGCAGAGACGTGCGATTTGCACGTCTGTACAGACCCGCCCCAAGCGAGCAGGCACGTGTCGCGACACGTGCCAACATATCATCATCCATACTTGAACGGTCTGCGTATCCATGTTAAATGGATAAAAGATTATGATCTGGTCATAAGCAAAAACCAAATCAGGGCAAATCATTTCTTGATGTGAGGTATCACAGTTGGCTCAGTTACCTGTCACTACAGAGGTCAGGCGTCAGTTTTAGAAAGAGAGTAAGGGCGCATGAAAAGCAATCTAATGAAAACCGCATGGGCCATGATCATCATGGCTTTCTCGATACATGGATGCAAAGAATCCAATCCATCGCCTGCAGAACAGCCCACACAAGCGGAAACCGTTTATCCAGCCGAAGCTGGTGCGGATAGTGCAAATCAAGCCGCTGTTGAAAAGCCTCAGCCAGAAGTTGCCGCGCAAGAAAACGTGCCCAATACCGAACCCGATACGAATGGCGCTC
>CAMKRB010000126.1 GCA_946415045.1 uncultured Myxococcales bacterium | reverse complement strand
GAAGCCAGAATTCGTCAAGCTCAAGCAGTTTACGGCCGACAAGAAAGGCCTAAAGGGCATGGAAGCGTGGCTGGATGAATGCAGCAGCGATCGGGCGGAAATTGTGATAGGGATAACGATATCGGATGCGACGGGTGCATCGCTAGCGTATGTATTGTCACAGGACGGCTACACGATTGCGCCATTGTCGCCGGCGACGGTGTTCCATGCGTTTCTTGAGCACCGCAAGCGCAAGCAGCCAGCCGAGCTGATGGCGATGCTGGCGATATCGCGGCGGCAGCATTATGCGCCGATGTCAGATGCGTGTCTGCAGTTGCGGAGTGAGCTTTTCGAGCGCGAGATAACGCGGGTGCAAATCCAGCGGAATGCAGCCCACAACGAGCGATTTACGGGTCAGGCGTTTGATTTTCTGATGCAGCTGACGGCGAATGCGGCGAACAACCTGAGTTCGCAGCTGGACGAATCGGACAAGAAGATTGCGGGGATGATCGATACGAATCCCGAGTTCAAGCGAGATTTTGAGATACTCAAAACGATTCCAGGGATGGACGATTTGACGGCGCAGACGCTGATTTTCTTTGCGCATGCCTATCCCGCTGAAGACGCGCGGCAATTTGCATCCTGTCTGGGTCTGGACGGAGGTTCGAAACTGGACACCGATAATTACCGCATTCATGATATGCGGGTGGTGCGTGGTCCGCTTTATTCGGCAGCGCAACAAGCACTGAGTGAAGTCCCGTCGATTCGTGCGCTGGGCGATCGTCTTTCGCAGAAGGGGAAGAGCGAACGCATCATTGCGGTGGCCGCGATGAACAAGCTGGCGCGAATCGCGTGGACGATGCTCAAAACCAAGCAGGCATTTTCAGCTTAAATGATCTACGACACATCCACAGAAGCCATGCATGGTCTGGAGCGCGCATGGCTGCGCAACCGCGCGCTCTCGAACGAGATTCTGGATGACCGCATTCGTTCGACCTATGACTATGCGATTCGACTGGCGACCATGCAGCGCATCACGACGCGAGGGAGTGTCTGTCTGGATGTCGCATTCGAGCTCACGCAGTTTCGGCGCGAGTTTGCGAAGCTGATGGATTCTTTGTCGGATGGTGGATGGGCGTATCCGGAGAATACAGCTGCTTCACAGGGTCCAGGGACGCTTGCATGGCGCGGCATTTGGCATCGCAAGTCGCTTGTCGAATCGTATCACGAGGTCGGGAAGTTGCTGCACGATGCTGTATTTGGGCTGTATCAGGCGTTTCCTGTGCTCGATGAATACTCGCTTCAGGATGTGCTTCAGCAAAAGCGACTGGTGCTTTCGCTCGGCGGAGGCGGAGGTACAGGATTTGTCCATCTCGCGCTTTTTCAGTGGCTGGAAGAGATCGGCATTCGCCCCGCACTGATGACGGGGACGTCGATCGGCAGTTTGCTTGGCTACATCCGGGCGATCCAGGAACATTATGATGCCGCGCTAACGACACTGAAACTGCCGGGACTATGGCAACTTACCAAAAGCGTGCGTCCCTATTTCGGTCCGGGTGAACACGGTCTGATGGGGATGTGGCGGCTGGATTTTAACGAAATCATCAAGGGGGTTATCGATGGTTTTGGCTATACATCTGCGCCGCGATTCAGCGATCTGAAGATTCCGTTTGGCTGTGTGTCTTCGGGGATTATTCAAAATGGCATTATAGAGAAAAAGCTGGAGCAGGAGCGATCGGGGCTATCGATATTCAAGCGCATTCCGCAGTTTTCGGTGCGCAATATGATTAAGCATGCCGCGCAGATTGGCGCAGTTGCCACAAGTGAACATGCGGTTTGCGAGGTCGAGTTTGGTCTGGATTCGCTCACTCGCCAGATGACGGTATCGGATGCGGTCGCGTTTTCGTCGCTCGTACCGACGCTGCTCAATTACGAAATGCCGCGCCATCACTATCGAAGCCGTGAAATCATCGAAACGATTTTCAAGCGGGATCACCTGTATCGGCTGGCAGATGGCGGTCTGACGAGCAATGTGCCTGTGCGGGCAGCGATTAAAGCGATTCGAAGCGGCAATTATGGGCACGAGAACATCTATGTGCTGGGTATAGATGTATTTGCGCCGCAGGGTGTGGATGGCATATTTTATCCGCTGGAGCAGATAGCCAATGTGAATGCCATTCAGGATGCCAGATATGCCGATGCATTTGTGCGTGTCAAATATCTGCTGAGTCCACTGAATATGGCACCGACACTTGGGCAGCTGCGATGGCTGAATCACAAATTCAGAAAAACATTTGCCGATGAAATGCGGATCGTGGAATACGCCATGCAACCGCTTAAGTCTTTAGCGAGTCTGGATTTGATAGGTTTTTAGAGGCCAGGCATACGGCGTTTCGATAATATCGAGGGACGGCCTGCGGCCGGAAGCAGATACGATTCGCGGCTGCGCGACGGAGACGGCAGGATTCGTTATTCATCCATACGCGGATCGTCCAAAGGCTATCCAAAGGCTACTGGAGTCCCATCAGATTGACGCCGAGTTCGCGGTCGGGGGTAAGATCCGCAATTTCAGTATTGGCAATTTGTTCAACAAATACGGGAGTTTTCTCGTCATATCGGTAGATTTTACCCGAAGCAGATACGGCGACTTTCGAAATGATTTTGAAATAATGCGGGCATGTGAAGTCGAGGTTACCTTGTCCCCAAACGAAGTCGAAAGCCGTTTCGGACTGAATCTGAGAGGTGCCGGTCAGCTGAATCAACCAGCGATTGCCGTGTTCAGGTGACGCATTGATAATGACGTTTCGAATACCATAAGCGGCGCGGGAAATAGAAAAAAAGTATTCGGGAAACTCTACCTGTACCAGTGTCATCAGATTGAGGCCGAGTTCGGGATCAATGATCACCGCAAAATCTTCGTAGAGATAGTGGCGCAGCAAACGATTGTCGATTGAATGAAAGATGGGGCCATCCATATCGTTATCTACGCAAGGATCGTATGGATGCTTGATTTCGTCAATTGTGATCCCGATACGCTGCGATAAGGATATTGTATTTTTTGAGATCCTGCGCTTATTGATCGCGCTTTCGGACAAGGTCCACAATCCAGCGAAGCAACCGGCTATGATGCACAAAGTGCCTGTGATCAGGAACTTTTTTCGTTTCTTTACGATGCCGGAAATGAGCAAAACCAGGCCCCAAAAGGCCAATGATATCGTTAGAATAAGAAGTAATACCATACAAATCCACTGGCAAAAGATTCACACTCTGTGAACGAATTGCATCAAAGATGCATGCTTGTTGTGGACATAGATAATGAGCCCCATTTCGTGCACACAATTCGCGTGCTGGTTTGGAGCGCTTAACTGCCCCGGGATACGCGCTTTGGCGTTCTCATTAAATATGACCATAACGATAGAAGAACTACACAATTGAACTAAAAATATATTTTAATGTGATTGAAGAAATTCAATTTCAAAGAGTTTCACATGGATTCAGGATTGGAAAGCAAATAGAGTCATTCGAAAAGATCAGTTCTGTCAAATCTATCAAAAAGCAGGCAGCAACTGATACATGACTATATGAAAAAAAGGGGGACAGCAAAAAATTGCTGTTCCCCAATTACATCTCAATCGATTGTAACTAACAATTACTTACCGCGAACGATGGTCTCGGATTTAATGTAAAAAATGTAGTTAGCTTCGACGGAATCAACAACCATAACTTCATGAATGTCAGCATTTCTGGCTGCGGTTGTGATGCTGCAATCACCGACTCTGAACAGACCAAGGATGGTACCACAGGAAGCACGACCTTCTTTCGTAGCTTCGGTGATGTCACCAGGATTTGCAAAATGAGGAACGGTGTACGAGCAAGCAGAGCTCAGAGCAACCAGACCAGCAAAGAGACCACCAATAATCGCTTTCTTCATATCTTCTCCTAAGAAAGGGAATAAAAAACACACGGACACCATGTCCGTGTTGGCATGATACATGTGCATATACCATACCAACCCACAATGTCAAACAAAAGCGTCCATTTAACTACCTGCATCCGTCAATAAAGAGCTTTCCATTGGTGCAGTAGCCAGGCGAATGATTGAGCGAATCGTTGATGGAATCGTGATTGACAATCGTGGCGACCCCATTGGTAAAGGCGAGATTTGGGAGTGTGCGCGATTTTTGTGAATCCGGTTTTGCGCTTTCAATCACGCTGTGCAGCACAGAATTGTCGGCCTTCACAAGTGAGTATTTGAAGGGTTGCGTATTCACGAGGGCATTTGCAGCAGCCATCCCGGAAGGGATGATGTTGACGACGCCTGACGGTAAACCGGCGATCGACGATCCCGAAATGACGGCAGCCTGATTTGCCGGTACGCATCCCGAGAGCGTGAATGCTTTGGGATCATCCTTGTCCTGACGTTCGGCTACGATCTTCAGGTCCTTGAGTGAGACCATCTGATTCGAGAGATTCACGATTTCGATAAATTCCACCTGATTCTGAGTGGTCACAGTCGGATCGTAAACGCTCATAGGTTTGCCGGCTCCCACATTATTCAAAACCTCGTTAATCACCAGGTCGCCTGTAGCGGGTTGTTTGCAGGGATCGTAAGCGCAGAATTTTGACTCGTTACAGTAGTTGGTCAAGCAGTCGGAATCGAGCAGGCAGCTCATGCCATTGCTGCATGGATCACAGGTTGATCCACCGCAGTCGACAGCGGTTTCATCGCCATCCTGCTTGCCGTTGTGACACTGATCATAGCCGCACCGATTGGTCGCTGGTTCGCAGTTATTCGAAGCGCAATCGTCATTTTTTACGCACAGTTTGCCATAGGCGCATGTGGCACCGCAGGCACCGCCGCAATCCACATCCGATTCATCGTGGTTCTGAATGTTGTCTTCACATGGTGCGATACATCCGTTGGTGAAGAGCCCACCGTTGGTGCAATAACCAGGAGAATGCTTGAGATCAGGATTGACGGTATCGTGGTCGACGACTTCGTTATGCAGAGGCTGATAGCCAAGCGTCTGAATCACGCGGGCAACCGCTTTGCGACTTGGAGCGGCAGTTTCTTCGAACTGATGCAGCACGACATCAGCGGCGTTGAGCAGTGAGAAACGATAAGTCGCCGTATTGGTGAGCGCATTGGTTGATGCGAGTTTGACGATATTAACAACGTCCGAAGGCATTCCGGCGATCTGCGATCCCGAAACGACCACAGCCTGTTTTTGGGGCACACAACCGGACAGTTCATAATACTTGTATTTGTCCTTATCGCCATCGGCCTTGTCGGTGCGATTGGCTTCGATCTTCAGCCCTTTGAGCGAGAGCTGTTTATTGGTCAGATTGACGATTTCGATGTATTCGACCTGATTCTGAACAGCGGAAGCGTCGTAATTGCTCATGGCAGCGGTCGACGTCACGTTGCTGAACACTTCGTCGATGACCAGATCGCCAGCAGCAGGAACGGCGCAGGGATCATCAGCACAGATGCCGGTCCCGCAATAATCCGAAGCACAATCAGAATCGAATTCACAGCGCTTGCCATTTACGCATTTATCACACTGCATGCCACCGCAGTCGATATCAGTTTCGCCATCGTCCTGAGCATTATTGGCACACAAAGAGACGCAGGATTCAACAAAGAGTCCGCCGTTGGCGCAGAACCCAGGCGAGTGGTTGTATTCGCTGATCGAATTGTGATCGACCAAAGCATTATCGCCGGCGACGTAGGAGACATCGGTCAAAGCGTGTGAAATCCGCTGCAAAGCCTGCGATTCATCTTTGATCGTATGCAGCACGGATCCATTGGATCCGACCAGTTCGATCCGGAAAGTCGCAGCATTTGAAAAAACATCGGCACTTCCCATCACGACGAGGTTCACCACATCTTTTGGGAGTCCGGCAATCGCCGTACCCGAAACGACCGCAGCCTGTTTGGCGGACAGACAACCTTTTAGCTGGACTTCAACAGGGTTGGGGGATGCCGGTGCAATCTGTCTGGCGACGATCTTCATGCCATCCAGAGAAACCGTATGGGCAGACAGATTGACGAGTTCAATGAATTCGACCTGGCGCTGAACCGGATCATTGCCAAATGTCGTCATACCTTCATCAACCTTGGCGAAATTCATGAACTCAGAGATGACGATATCGCCGGCTGCTGCGGTCTGACAGGAACTTGCGTTACCAACGCATACGCTGCCCTGACACTGTCTTGATGCGCAATCACCCGCATTGATGCAATGCAATCCGCTATTGCAGCCGCCGCACGACGCACCACCGCAATCCACGTCGGTTTCATCACCATTTTTCACATTATCGCTGCAACTGTGACAACTGTGCGTTGCAATATCGCAGAACTGCCCCTGTTCACATCCAATCACCGAGCAATCGCCGACAGCGCAAATGCCATCATTGCAGCTCTCACTCAGGCAATCGTCTCCCTGACTGCAACTGCGCCCCGCGCCGCATGCGTCGCACAAAGCACCGCCGCAATCCACATCTGTCTCGTCATTATCCTTTTCATGATTGAAGCAAGGAGATACACATCCCTCACTGAACAATCCGCCATTTGAGCAATACCCGGGCGACGCAAATGCGGGTGAAATCTGGCTGTGCAGGACGATCGCAGCCGAAGGATCGCCATCAATTTCGCGCACATACGACGATGATTTCTTTGCAACATCAAGGGATACAGGTTCCGTGCTGATTTCGTCTTTCGAAATCGTCGCAAGATAAGTAGCGGTATCGACAATTTTCAACTCGGATGTACTTTTCTTCAATCCGGCAGCATCGGCAGGCAACGGCAGATTCGAACAATTGTGAACGACCAGAACGCCATTGGCAACCACAGTACCCGCCAAATCGATGTCGATACGCTCATCTTTGTCGACTCGCTGCATCGTCAGCTTGAGTCCATTCACCGAAACCGCTTTATCCGCCGTGTTGACAATTTCGATAAATTCACACACCGAAGCGTTGTCGTTGAATGCAAATTTGCGGTTGGAGTCGACGGCACCCAGCACTTCGTTGATCACAAGCGATTCCGGGGATGCCGATTCAGCTGTATTGCCAACGCACAGCGTATCCTCGCAAACGCCCGAAATGCAATCGGCCGGCACATTGCAATGTTCATTTGCATCACATTTGTCAGGGCACGAACCACCGCAGTCGACATCAGTCTCGGAGCCATTCTTCTCGCCATCATTGCAAAAAACGCAGGCGTGAATGCTGAGATCGCAGGTGCCGCCCAGGGCTTTGCATTCGGTATCCGACTGACACCCGGCCGAAGCACAGACCCCGTTGTTATCACAAGCGCCCGAACTGCAGTCGTCAACAGATGTACACGATTTTCCGTTGCCACATTTGGCACATTGTGATCCACCGCAATCCACATCGGTTTCGTCACTGTCTTTGACATTGTTCTCACAATGGGAAACGCAGCCCTCGGCAAACAAATAACCGTTGGTGCACATGCCCGGAGAAAGTTTCACATCGGGATTAACCTCATTATGATTGTATAAATCCGTCGGATCGGACATGTATTCCATCGGATACAAGACCGCAGAAATGCCCGATTTGCTGTTTGCAATCACAACCGAATGAAGGCGCTGCGAACGCGGTTTTCCGTTGGAACCATAACTGTTCAGCATCAAATCGCACCGATACGCCGCATTATTCGACAGCTCATTATCTTTTGGGAAAGCAGCCAGACTAAGGACGCCGTCGCGCAGTCCCGGGATCTCGGTTTTCGACAAAACCGCAGCGCCATGCGCCTGCAGACACTGTCCAGGAACCTCAAACGTCACATTGGTTCCCTTACCATCGTCAGTCCGTTCGCAGACGATCGACAAATTCGACAGCGAAACCGCACGGTCGGCACCATTGTACAATTCGATAAACTCCATCTGCGGTGTTTCGGTGCCTTCAAATTTGCTCCCGGAAGCAGCATAATTCAGGATCTCGGTAATCAGCACGTCACCGACAGCAGGATCTTCACAAGCAGGCGCCTCACACACGTTATTGACGCATGTATTGGACGTGCAATCTGCGTTTTGCCTGCACTTTCTCCCGACCACGCAACGCGCTTCGCACATTTTTCCGCAGTCGATATCACCTTCATCGGCGTTCAGAATGCCATCATTACAAGTATCCGAGACACATTCTCCGTCCCTGCAAATCAGGCCATCCAAACAATCCTCCGGTCCGACACAAAAGGAATTCTCGGACTTGGCACAACCCCAAACCGCCATTCCGGCAAAGGCTGCCACAATTATCACCGAAAATGCTGCTCTCTTTTTCATCACCGCCTCCACAAAATAACGGCACAATCCTAAATTGGATATTAGCAACTACAGCAAAAAAATGCATTAATTCGGTGTTATTTATTATTTGCATACATTGTGCGCACCTGTGCGCCATGGCGCATACGGTGCGCCGTCTGCCTATTGCCTGCGGCAATACGGCCGACTAAATATATATGATGTTCGCTTGGGGCGTCCACACGGGCCGCCCCTACGCTCACAACCGGCCTATTGCTTCACGCAATACGGCCGGCAATACATTCTGTCTATCCAAAAGATACAAGCACAAAAAGATACAATTCAGCAGAAAACCATCATTCAAGTATTTAAACCACAGCACCTTGAGTTATGTGATAATAAGCGATTCTATACACGCACAAATAAAAAAGCCGCGAATGAATCGCGGCTTTATAAATTACATACGCATGTGAACTTAATGGCATGCGTTGGTAACTTCGTATGAATCATAATATTCTTCGTCCAGGTCATCCAGGCTATAAGAATTACTTGTATTTTCGGGATCCAGATATCTGTATTCATACTGCGGACAATAGAATGAAGCACCGCCGCTGACGTTTACTGATGCGCGAATCACGCAAGTGTATTCACCGATACCGCAATCGGGAATCGAACCGCATGTAGAGGAATCATATTTATAGCCATCACTGCAGCGGACGCCCATGTGATACAACACCACCAGCGTCCCGATGTTGCACTATTTAGGTAACCGGGTGCACGGCAAGTGCGCCCGTGCGAGCTGTGCGCAGCAGATGGCCTCGGACAAAAACAAAAAAAGGCGCTCAAAAGCGCCAAACAGTCCAAGTCCTAATCGAAAACCCGAAGAGAGAAGCAGTCGTGCGTATGACCACAGATTTGAGAGAATCCGAGAGACGTTCGATGGAACGTCTATACAAAGTTCTCTGCAATAATCCGTTAAAGGAGGTGATCCATC
>CAMKRB010000125.1 GCA_946415045.1 uncultured Myxococcales bacterium | reverse complement strand
AAGTCGCCGAAACCAGAATCACCGCGCCAGACGGATCCATAATCATACCGATGATGACCAGGATGATGAACAGCATGCCCATGGCCAGAATCGGGCTTCCGAACTGCTGTGGCAAAAGCTCGTTCAGATTCGCGCGGTCGATGATACCACCCACACAAATCGACAGAGTCATCAGACTGAGCAATCCGCCGGATGCAATCGACGTCGAGTTCACGGCATTCGACAAACTGCGCCAAATTCCATCCACAGCCGTTGGTGCCTCTTTGCCTTCATCCGCCGCTTTCTGAACATCCCTGGCATATTGGCGTTTCGCCATAATGCGGTCGAAAATCAACAGCACGAGCAGCACGAACGGCAGTAGATAAGGCGCCGAATATTCGTCGAACGCAGCTCCCAATCCATAGCGCAGCGCCAGCAATACCGCCGCACCAATCAACAGATACGGCAAAAACGGTAAAAACGCTTTTCCCATCCCCGGCAACGCCAGAATCGGATTTTCGCAATGCAGTTTTTCGCGCCGCGTTGCAAACAAAGCGATCGCAAACACGAAAATATTCACGCCGAATACGCCCAATCCCGCATGGAACAATTCGCCTGTCGTCACATCCTTATTCAACGCAGCGATAATCACGACGAGCAAACACGGGCTCAGAACGATACCCATCGAACCGCTCATGGCCGTCGCAGCCAGAGCGAGCGAATCGCGGGCCTCCGCTTTTTTCATCTCGCGATAAATCAACGCACCAGCCGCGAGCACAAAGATGCCCGACGCCCCGGAATATGCCGTCGGAATCGCCGAGAGCAGCACAATAAAGAACGCCAGCAGCTCGGGCGACAGCTTCCACGGACACAGCAGTGCAAAAAACTTATCCGCAATATTCGTATACTTCAGCATCATGCCGCTGAACACATACAGCGCAACATTCGTATACAAATCCGCATGTTCCGTCATCTGATTCAGGTAAATCGCAACGCCTGCGAAATGCTGCTCGATGAACGCGAAATATATGCCGCAAATCAGCGCCATATAGGCATACAGCGGAATTCCAAGCAACGACGCGCCAATGCTGTCTTTTACTTCACCCTCGGGCGGCGCCAGCGGCCGCAGAATCAAGATGAGATTACACAACGCCATTGCGCCGAATCCAACCATCCAAAATATCGGCAGGTTCGAAACAACTTCGACGCCCGACGCCAAATCCTGTTGGTAATACGCTAAAAACGAAAATACAACGATGAGATTGCCAACAAACTGCACGGCCTGCGAAATGCGATCCTGCTTTGGCGTGCGTGGCGAGCGCAACCCCAGGTGCTGCCGCTGAATCGTCACCGCGATACCGCACAGAATGAACACCAGCACCAGAAAATGCTTCCCAAATCCGACCGAATTTGTCGCAATACTGCCCACGCCCTGTTCAAACGCAACAAACGCCTGCAGACCACTGTCGTTCTGGCGCGCCACAATTGCTTCGTATTTGTCGAACTTTTCCTGGCACACGGCTTTTGCCGCCGCCACCGCATCCTCGCTGGCCGCCTCTTCCTCCTCGCCAAACAAATCGTCGAGCAGTTCATCCGATTCATCCTTGACAACCGGCGCAGGTGCCGCATTTAAATCGCAATCCGGCTTCACGGCTGGCTGTCGCAGTTCCGAATAGCCCGTCCAGTGGCTCTCGCCATAATCTAGCAGCGTGCTGTGCAGGTTTTCGACGGTCGAACACAAAATAATCCCAATCAGCAGCAGCGCCAATGGGATCGTCGTCAACAGCACAGACAGTTTCTTCAGTTTCGATTCTGTCATGGTCCTAAATTGTCGAGTGGTGAAATTCACCTGGTTGATGATGATTTTGCTGTGGTGCGGCTATGGCGGCTGCACCGCCATACGCCCGCACGGCGCGGCTATTTCGCAAGCGAAATACGCCGCGCAAACGCCGATTGCAATAAATTTGTGACGACGTTTCACGAAACGTCGCTACTCAAGTTTCTGTGCGCACTCAGGACGATTCTTGTCCTTCGAGCAACGCAAACGACGCATCAGCGAAAGCGCCGATTTGTCGTAAATCTTTTCGTTGTCGCGCAGATGGACGCGTACATCCAGGAACAACTGGTCGTATTTGGCCCGCGCTGCATCATCGATATCGATCCAGTATTTCTTGTCGATCGAAGCATCCGACTTGGTCGAAAGCTGCAATATCTTCTTGTAGTTGTCGGAACCATACTGGCGCGATTTCTGTCCAAAATCTTCGGGGAATTTATCGCTCTGGATAAGGATTTGTCCCGTCAGCTGCGCAATTGGATATCTCACAATGCCGCCTTTGGCTTTCACGCCCTTTTCGAGTTCCAGCGGCTTAAAGGCTGTGGTCGGCGAATAGCAAATATCGGCCGCACCGTTGTTAAAAATGCCCGAGAACGTCGAAATATCGGCAGAAACCATCGAAGCGCCCACCAGCTTGACCATATAAATGGCCGCCTGATCGAAATCGATCGTCGTGATGCGCTTACCAGCAATGTCTTCAATGCTGCTCCATGCGCGATCGCGCACCATCAAATAGACCGCGCCCATCGGCATGATCATCGCGGTTTCATAGTCGCCATTCTTCATCATTTTGGCGGCTTTGGGCTGCGCAAGCAGCGAAATCGCGTCGCCGAGCAATTCGTAACTGGGCAAAGCACCCAATGCTTCAAGCGTCGATGCAGCTTTCGAAAAACTGCGGGCACGAACACCTGTCAAAAAGACCGCATCACACTTTTTGGCTTTAAAATCATCGCTGGCCGTTTTCTCGTTCGTATAGGGCTTGAGCTGAAAATCGATACCCCATTGAGAAGCCGCCACCTGATAATCTTTCATCGTGGCAAATGCATCACCATTGGCTCCCGACGGATCATAGACGCAAAGCGTGCGAGATTCGTTTGCAGCAGCAGTCGATGCAATCGTCATTGCACATAATGCAGAGAGACCAAATTTCATCCAGTTTTTCATTTGATTACTCCTTCCGGGGCTCTGCCCCAAACCCATTTACTCAGTAACAGCCGGTGTTTCTTCTTCGTCAAAGAGCCCATCCAGCAGCTCGTCTGCCTGATTTTGATCGATCGATGGTGCGACCGAATCGGCGGGGCAGATGTATTGCATAAATGGTGCCCGATAGCCATTTTGTTTTGTCCACTCGATATCAGCGTAGTGCATCAGCATGCTGGCCGCATAAGCATTGAGCATATCGTAATCGGAGTTCATCTCCGAAGCACGCCGCATTTGTCCAATGGCTTCGCATTTGAGATCGTCACGTCCAACCGTCGCAGCCATCATGGCATACATAGCGCGAGCCAGCATGACACCTTGATCATCGCCGGTTTGCGCAGCATTGAGCATGGCATCCAGCGGATCGACACCTTCGGGACCGGATCCCGGTATCCTGCGCCCGACCGCGGCGCGCCGCGCCGTCGGCATGCCCCACCACTTGTTATCATCAAAGCATTTCGCCGCTTTTTCGATCCGCACCGGGATATCCAGTGAAATCCCAACAGACTTTTCGCTGTTAAAATCGTGTAAAAGTGCCAGTGCGCCCGAGGCAAGTCCCAGCAACGACAGCAATTCATCGGTCGTCGATTCGTATTTGGGACATTTATCGGTAAAATTGCCATAGGTTTTTACGGCATTTTCATAAGCCGCCGACATGCGCAATGCTGCCAGACGATGCCCGAGCTTTTCGCGGATCAGCGCATCCTGAGCTGCCGTCGAACGCCCTTCGTATAACGCTCGCACGCGATCGAGCTCGGCTTCACGCTGGTCAAATTCGGCGCACATGCCCGAAGCCATATTCGTCGCTATGCTGATGTTTTCTGGCTTTAATTCCATTCGCGACATCGATGCAACCACGGGGCCCATGCTTTGGCCCATCTGGCAGGCCGCTTTTAAATCGCCCTGCGACATCAGATAGGGTATGGCTTCGTCGTGCGTATAGCTCAAAACCTTGTCGCCAGCCATTTTCTGAATCGAACAGCCGGACAAAATGCCCGCCAATCCTAGTGCTGCGATAATAAGTTTACCTAACCGCATCACAATATGCACTCCTGGTCTTTTATAGGTTTATCTCATGCCATCCCCCATTATGGCGAGTGCCTTATAGCATAATCATGGCGAATGACAACGCACAAAATCCGCATAAACATTAAGGATTAACGCACTGCGTTATGAATTTCGCGGATATGGATAACCCATTATCCTTCAATAACGCGCACTGCCGCGAACTTTTTATATTGAATGAACACCAGCAGCGCTCGTTGCTATGTGACATTGTGGTTGCCAGGGCATGGATCTCTCCAAATATTCATTTGGTATATCCCTTGCATGAACCAAACCGTCTGCTCACCAAAGCTATATTCGATTCGTTCGAAAAGGCTTAGCATTGTTTTTTATTCACCACAGTTCGGAGTATTCAATGAAACTCAAATCAATCTCTGTCATCGCCATCTCATGCCTGATTGCATCGTTCGTTATCGCCTGTGATAACGATAATGGTGATCCCCAGACCCCAAACACTCAGACGTGTATCGACGGCAAATGCTACAACGGATCCGGCATCAGCTACGAATGCAGTTCCGACAAAAAATCGGTCATTAAGCATTACAATCCAAACCTTTATGACGCAAGCGAAGTAGAGAAATTTGCAGAGAAATGGTTGGGCGATGTGGTGAATGACCACACCATTACATCGCCTTGTGCGAGTGGTGATCAATGCGTGATGGACAGCAATAATGAGGCGGATTGCTATACGCCGTGTCAGGTTTCAAAAGCTGGTGATGTATCCTGGTGTGAACCTTATTCGGAAACTGCGGATTTGGGAGCGCTCTTTACCAGCGCCAATTGTAAACTCGTCGGTGATCAGTATGTCACCAAGAGTGAACTGACCTATCGCTATTGCCCGCAGAATCGTGCCTGCAGCGATGATACGGGGTGCACCTGGTATTCAGAGGATGACGGGACATCATGTACACCAGGCACAGAATCAAGCTGCGTTGAGATTGACGGACAATCCTATGCGAAAGTCTGCGCCGAATTAAGTGATACGAACTATTACCTTTCTTATGAACCGTGTGAAATCTGTGTGAAGGGGAGTACGAATTATCCAACCAGCCACGATCCCTATGCGCATCCTTATTGTTTGAAGCCATGCGATCAGGCAGGTGCAACCAAATATACGCGAGCCGGCGACAATCCTGATTTGGTATTTTATGAGCAGTCCACGCAATGGACGTGCAAAACCGCATCGAACGGCCGATTGTACTGGCAGGTGGAAAAAACAGAGAATTGTAATCGCGGCGTAGGCGATGATGGCAAATGCATCAGGGTTGAAGGTGAAGATGAAGCCTGCGATCCGATGGAATACGTCAACAAGTGCGTCTCCGATACACTGCTGATTTGCCAGAAAGGTCTGACCAATCAGGGAAAAACTGCTGCGCTGAATTGTAAGGACATGGGCTCAGGTGTTTACAAAACCGAATTATCATGTGCCACATCCGGCGATGAGGGCTTCTGTGTTCCGTCGAACCCCATATCATGCACCAATGCCGGCGAAAAGAAAACCGTATGCAATACATTCGAGTACGGCACGGCTGCCACCGTGAACTATATCTGTAAAGAAATCAATGGATCGCTGATATATGTGCCGGATATACCAAAGCCCGTCAGCTACATCACCTGGGTACAGCAGTGTGCCAGTAATCAATGCAATGCAGAAGGCACCAATTGCCTGTAAAACAAAGATCAGTGACCTGTGAGCGCATGCCGTGAGACGACGAAATGAATCGTCCCGGTGAGCGACAGTGACGCGTTGTAGAGCGCAATTTCATAGACATCGGTGCCGCCAAAGTTCAAATCCTTGATGGCATCGATGGCATCCGACAAATCGACTTTTTGATTGGGCGTGATGACGCGGCCGAGCAGCATCGTGGCTTTAAATGGCCGCGAATCAAAGCCGAAATTGGCTTCAGTCATGGCGTAGCGGATGCGCTCGCGCAGCTGCGTAAGCGATTCCAGACCAACGTCCACGCCAACCTGAATCAGCCGGGGGCATGTTGGATTGGGATAGGCCTGAATGCCTGCCACCGATATGCGAAACGGCGACACATCTTTGGCAACGCGGGCGAGAATATGGTTCATCTCGGGGATTTCGCCGTCGTCCTGTGTGCCGAGATAAACGAGCGGAATATTGATGTATTCCGGGCGAACCCAGCGCGAATCACCGCCGCGGGATGCGATAATTTTGCCCAGATCTTCCTGCAAAAATGTGAGTCTTTCGACGAGTTTTAAATCGGCTTCAATGCCAACGGTAAAAATGGTCATATCTGTGATAGGTACGCTGCTGTGAATGAATATTTGTCCCCGCCAAATGGCCGCATGTCATTATCACTTTTTTATCTATTTTGATAGATGGTTGGTGCATGGAAACACACGAAAAACGCCGCGTATCCCAACGGGATAGCGGCGTTGGCGAGCCGTATGCGCCATCGGCGCAAAGGCGAGCAGAGGCGTGCCGCGAGGCACGACTCGCCCCCTAAAAATCAATGAATCCAAGTGAACATGCGATGCCATCGCGGTGTGAGGCTTCCGGATGACCACCAGATGATTTGGGCGCGCCCCTTGATGTTATCGACAGGAACCTGGCCCCAGCAGCGCGAATCGGCGGAGTTGTCGCGGTTGTCCCCCATGGCAAAGACGTGGCCGGGCTCGACTTTGATGGGGCCAAAGTGGCTGGATGGAATGCCGTGTGTGATCGTCGTAAACGATGCATTTTCAAGGGTTTCGCGATTCCAGTGTTCGACCAGGCGATCGGAAAGGAAGCGGTAATCCGACACCGTGCGCTCGTAGAATGGCTGTTGTGCAACCGGTTCGCCGTTTACATAGACGACCTGGTCGATGACTTCGATGGTATCGCCTTCGATGCCGATGATACGCTTGATGTAGTCTTTTTCATCGGCGAGCGATTCGATGGGCAGGCAGCCGGAATTGGTGCGCGAGAGGTATTCTGCGGCCGATTCGTTGGGAAATGCGAAAACGACGACATCACCGCGCTGCGGCTGAGAAAAATGCACCACGTATTTATCAATGAACGGCAGACGGATGCCATAGCTGAGCTTGGTGACAAACAGCTGATCGCCTTCGAGCAGCGTGGGCACCATTGAACGCGTGGGAATTTTGAACGGCTCGATGAGGAACGTGCGCAATACGAGCGCAAAAAGCAGTGCAAACAGCAGGCTTTCGACGATTTCCTGAGTGCTCGATTTGCGGGCAAACTTCAGGCGTTTGTTGACGAGTTCGCGCAACGCATGATGCGCAGGAACACAGGAATGTTTCTTGTCCTGCAATGCATTGGCGAGGTTTGAGATGGCCGTTTCGATTTCCTGCTGACGCTCGGCCGTGAGCTGTTTTTTGCCGCGTTTATAGAGTTTGCGTGCTTCGGCAAGTGCTTTGACAGCCTCGGAACGCGCACGCTTTTCGGCGGCGGCATCGGTAATTGGCACGAGTTTGGGCATCGATGCTGCAGCTTTTTGAGCGCTGGTGGAATCATTTGCAGCTGCAGCGGCTTCAGGCGTTTCGTCGGTTTTGGATTCGGAGGTTTCCGGCGCAGATGGCGTTTCCGGCGCAGATGGCGTTTCCGGCGCAGATGGCGTTTCCGGCGCAGATGTTGTTCCGGCTGCAGATGAATTATCGGCTGCAGATGGATTATCGGCGTTCGGGATCGTATTGGGTGTATCGGACATAAACAAAAAAAACCCCGGCAGGATGTGCCGGGCTAAAGATTAATTGATATCTGGGGATTCGATTCTGAACAGCTGTTGGCCAAGGAAGATGAGATCACCGTGGAAAAGTTGTGTCTTTCGGGTGAGCTTAATCCAGGTGCCGTTGGATGAATTCAGATCGAGCAGATAGTAATTGCCGTCTTCGCGGGGATAAATCTGGGCATGGCGACCGCTGACGAACCGATCCTTGTTAAAGACGATATCGCCGGTTTCGCGGCCAAAGACAGCACCGGTTTCGGAGAGGCAATAGATATTTTGCGTGATATTGCCGACGCCGATTTGCACGAGTTTGAAGTCACCGCCAGCCGATGGGGAGCCGAGATAGCGTGTACCGTCAGCGGATCGGGCTTTATTGGAGACGACCTGTTCGAATCTTTCGAAGCGCAGCAATTCACGGCCAGCTAAAAAGCAATCGCCGGGCTGCAGAGGGACTTCGGAGCGCACGCGCAAAAACGTGCCGTTAAGGCTGTCGAGATCTTCGACGAAAAGTTTGTGATCTTCGACGATAAGCCGGGCATGACGAGGCGAGAGAAATGCATCGGAAGGAAATCTGGAATCGCCGGAACGGCCTAGGATTGTCTCATTGAATTCGAGCGGAATGCGAACGCCATCGGAGTTATCCTCGCTGATGGAAATGAGCGCGATATCCAGACTGATGGGCGCCACTGCGATTTCGGCGAATTGCTTTTTGGCCGTATAGTTGCCGAGATAAGCCGCACAAAATCCGCAGTATTTATTGGAGCGCGGGCAAACTGCGCCGCAGCTGCGGCAGTGGATTTCATCTTCACCGGCATTTTCGGAATAAAACACATCTGACAATCCCGAATCGCCATAGGCATCGTGGTTATGCCCCGCATTCGTCGCATTCGCGTCACGTCGGGGCGCATGAATTCGGCGGGATTCACCGACTTTCACGTGCTGTGGCTGGGCATTGTCCTTACACAGAATATCGAGCAAAGCCTCGGTTAAAAGCTCGTCTCCGGGATTTTTCTGAGCTATTGCAACCATTCCATTTCCCCATGCAAAAAAAAGCCCCCGCCATGCCGTTAGTACCGTTACGTTAAACACCCTGACAAGCAGGTGGGCCTCGTGAATAGGGGTTGCAAGGATCCTGGACTCGCAGGCGTGCTCGCCCTCCCCCCAGTGACAAGTCCCTATTTAACGTCTTAGGGGTTTAAACATGTTTGGCACCTTACGCACACAGCAGGCGCAATATCTATTTACCACAGTGTAAACGCGGGATGCAAGAACTTAGTTCAACGCCCACACATCTGGAAATCATCACCACCAGGCCCCCGCTGTATCAGTAACCGGGTGTGCCTGCGGCGCACCCTGACAGACTAGCTAATTACCCAATATCTGATAAAAACAACGCAGCTGCCGTACGAAGCAGAAAAGCTCTGTACGGCAAGCGCCTTGATAGCATCAAAATGATCATGGCATATCAAAGCGCTACAACAATATGACACGCCTGGAAGGCGTCACTGCTGTATCAGTAACCGGGTGTGCCTGCGGCGCACCCTGACAGACTAGCTAATTAC
>CAMKRB010000124.1 GCA_946415045.1 uncultured Myxococcales bacterium | reverse complement strand
TTGGGCATCCCCCCTTTTATCAGTGTCCAATTTTGTGGGTACAGTTTACCCCCTAACAACCCCCGCGCGGCCGGGGGAGAGCCCCCGGTCCCCCCAGCTTTAGTTCTATGTAATTTGCATTGCGACGCTAAAACGCCATCCATGGCGTTGTACCGTCGCCCCGCCGACGTCGTGTCGGCGGGAAGGATCTGGGCTCATCAGGACGGCCTGCGGCCGTATGTGGCAATGTGCAGGAAATCTATAAATTCCCAGCATAACGAACAGCAGATTGGATGAAAAGCTTATTCTGCCGCTTCTTCGATCATACTCAGCATTGACTGCACATCAAACGTGCCCTGCACCTTGTGACCATTGATAAAAAACGTCGGCGTGGATTCGACATTGTTTATCAGACCTTCCTTCTTGGAGTTCACGACGATATCGCGGACTGCGCTGTCCTGCATCTTCTGCCTGAATGATGCTTCATCCAGACCAAGTTCCCTGGCCCATGATACGAGATTCTCGTTGGTATAGCTGTCGAAGTTTTTATAGACTTTGAGCAGGAATGGCCAGGCCTGACCGAGCTGCGCAGCTGCTTCAACACCAAGGGCTGCGGGCGTCGAATTGTCGTGCGATTTGATCGGGAACAGACGCAGATTCAGCGCGACTTTGTCTTTGAGCGGCGATTTCTCAAGCGCCTCGATCAATGCCGGCACATGACGGGAACAATAGGGACAGCGGCCGCATAAATAAATCGAAACCACGACTTTGGCATTCGGGTTGCCCCACAAATGCTCCGCGCGTTTCTCGATGACCGCAGCCTTGCCCAGACTGCCCATGCTCATCGCTCGCTGGTCAAAGATATGCTTGATATCGGCTGCCGATTTCCCCGCACCCGCAAGCCTGCATGCTTCGGATGCAAGCAATTTGGGCAGTTTGCACGCCGGATCGCTTTTCAGACACGCGGCTATCGTGTCGTCACAGCATGCATAGGAATAGGCTGTATCCATCACATTTTGCGCCACAGCTTTGGCTTCGGGCGATAGCCCGTCACATGCCGGAGACTGGGCCTGGGCGTTCGTGCAGAATATGGCTGCCGCAATGGCTAAGACTGTCGTTCGTATGTTCATTTTTCACCTGCAGGTGTTTGTTGTTGTGTTTTCTTCCCGATGAGCCGATCGATGCCGAACGGACGCCTGTCAAAAATAACGACATAAATTGCAAGAATCAACCAGGCCGAGTCGCGCAGCATGGTGAGCCCCGAAATCGGGTCGGAGCCGGCGGCGGCATTCGATGCAAAACAACCGCACGAAATGCTCAGATCATGCATCAGCGCATAGCTCAGGGCGATCATGAACATCAGCATCATCCCGCATACCATCAGTGCTGCAGCCCGAGCACGAAGGCCAATCATAAGCATGAATCCCGTGCCCAGCTCGACGTATGGCAGCACAATGGCCAGTGGATTGATAAAAACGAGCGGCAGCATCTGATACGTCGCGATATCGATCGCAAAACCGGTCGGATCGACAAGCTTGTGAATACATGCCGAAATGAAGACCCAGGCCAGATATAAACGCACAAAATATGCGATAAAGCTGTGCGCCGGATGATTCATGAATCTGTCGAAACGTGAAATCTGCTCAGCCATTATTTGCCCCCTTTGAGCGCATCCGCGCCGCCTTTCACGACAAAAACATTCTTGATGCCATTGCCGGCCAGTTCCCGTCCGAGTTCATAGCCGGTAGATCCAAGTTCGCCGTCACCATCCCCATACACGATCAGACGCGCTTTTCCACTGCTCGCAATATTCATCGTGATGTTTTTGAGTTCCTCGGGCGAAATGGGATCGAGATAGTCGTAGGTGATGCAAAGCGCGCCATCCAGATGCCATGCATTGTATGCATCCTGTTCGCGGGCATCGACGACAAATGAACCGGCATCAAAGATGCGTTCGTCTGTCGCTGGAATCACTTCGACCGTTCCGAGTGTTTCCGGACACGGCACAAAAATATCGTAGGGTTTGTCTGCGATAAACGGCAGACCGTCGGATCGCACCGCATTGATGAACAATCCGGCTGATGCCAGAATCGCCGTCGCAATCACGGCATCCCTAAGAATAATCAGGTATTTCTTTACTTCTGCAGACATGAAGAACTCCTTTGCAGATCCTCGTCCTGCTGGATGATATCGCGGATGCGTTCAGCAGACTGTGATTGTTCGAGTTTGTAGGGAATGGCGTCGTATTCATCCGAAACTTTGGATGGCGCATAGAAATCGAGATCACCGGTCCATCGCACGACGAGCGCAATGCGGTAATCGGTATAGTCATAATCGTCGGCGCTGCTCCAGCGTCTCGAAGCCTTGAACTGCCCGCCCAGTTTCAATCCGTATCGTTCGGGCGACCAAATCTGCAGCGTTCCCCGCGCCACATGATCCCGTCTCGCATGTTCCTTGTCGAAATAGCCACGGGAATCGGCATAGTCGTCGAATGCATACGATCCGTTGATTCGGAACAGCATGCCCCATCGCCGGTAATCCAGTGCCAGACTTGCGTTCGTGCCGTTCAGATCGTACATGTCGCCGTTCGAAAACCAGTGGCGGTAGGTGGCTCCCCAGGTGAGCGCAAATCCGGCCCCCAGCTCATGGTAGCCGCCCGCGCCGATATCCGCTTCGTCCCGTGTTCTCACTATCTGGCGAAAGGTGCGGTGTCCATAGCCGCCAAACAGATACAGCCAGCCATACAGGTCGAAATCGACTTCAATGCGGTGGCTGCTGTACGACAGCAGCGGCCCTTTGTTATAGGCGTCGTCGCCGGCCGTGATCAGAAACTCCGGCCGGTAATAACCGCCGAATTTGATGTTTTCCCTGCTCACCACAATGCCGGGACGAAAAATCAAATCGACATAGCTCGAATCCTGTGCATCGTTCGAAAACAGGTTCTGCCCGGTCACTTCGGCCTCGAAAATCGATCGCGCAAATGCACGTTTCCACGGGTCAATCGTGATGCGCACATCGCCTTCCAGATAGCTGCTGCCGAGTTTTTTGTCCGCAATCCGCGGGTCTGTCGGTGACCCGCTCAGTGCATTCGACGTGTAGCCGCCCGAAAGCTCGATTTTCCACGACAGATTCGGATCCGGCGCACTTCCGGTCATTCTCTGCATGGCATTCAGCGCCTCGCGGTCGCTCTTCGCAAGCCTGTCGGCTTCATACACTTCGTCCAGTTTTGTTCGTGCATACGCCGTATCCCCGCGCGCAATAGCATCGAACGATTCGACGAGTTTCAGGCGGTTTCCGGCCATCTCGTCCGAACATTTGCGATGCGCCAGCACTCGCGACACATCATCTGTCATTCCCATCTGCACATAAATCCAGGCGATCCACGATCGCGTGCTGCAATCGTCGGGATTCTGTTCCAGAAGCGGCGTCAGCGTGCGCAATGCCCACGAATGATTTCCAATGCGCGCATACGCAATGCCCAAAGCCCGCGTCACATCCGTATTATCCGGATAACACTTGTGCGCATCCTTGAGAATCTTTACCGCATCCCGCCCGGTTTCGGCATCGTCCCACAACAATGCGGCCCGTTCCGTCGCAGATTCAGGCGATTCGCACGACACATTCGTCTGAGGCGGCGCATTCAGCTGCAAAATCTGGTCAGCCTGCTGCGAAATGTCAAAATTGTGCACAGGGGCATCCGTCGCCGTATCCGAAGTCGCCGCATCATCCCATGCGACAAGGATTTCTTTTGTGAGGGGGCCGCCGCCCCCTGCGCGGCTATTTTGCATCCACAGACGCGCTGCAGGCGCGTCTCTGTATGCAAAATACGCCGCTACCCCCTCTGCGGGGCTTTGCCCCGCAACGCCCCGGTCTGCGCCATCCTCCAATCCGTCCAAAATATGGGGATTGGATCGCGGCTGTACAAAAATCAATGACGCTTCGGGCTCTTCATCATTTGGCACCTCGGTTTCGGTGGGTTCTGTGCAGCACCTGAATCCAAGCGCCGCAGGCGTCCAGTTCTGGGGAATATACGAACACCTGTGATTGCCCTGTGAATCCACGCAGTTAAATGCGCCGCCGCGCACCGTTTTGCCCGATCCGCCTGCCGTGTGTTCCCACAGGTTGCCGCTCATGTCGTAGACACCCCAGCCATTGTGGCAGTTTGGGAACATCCCGGTCGGCGTGAGATGAAATCCTGAACGGCCATACGTATCCAGACCGTTGCAAATTTGCGGATCATATTCGTCGCCATAACCATAGACGGTGTTGTTGACGCCATGACAGCTCAGTTCCCATTCGGCCGGTGTGCACAGACGCTTGTCCGCAGCCGCGCATGCGGTTTCGGCGGCTGCATTGTCGGGGCCAATCTGCCACGGCATCACGCCCGCTTTCGATACGGCCTTCGAATTGTCGCTGCCCATGCTGTCAAACGTCGCATCCGGGCGTGAGGCTTCAAACTGGTCGATACAATAGGTATCGCGAATCAGTGCCATGTTCTCCGGGCATTCGCGCACAATTGTTGGCGGCGGCACGCAGACTTTGCCGCGGCAAATCCAGTCGCCGTCACAGTCATCACTGTTCGTACATGATTTGTCGCAAGGCGGATTTTCGCATGGTTGGGGGGGCGGCGGAATCACTGGTATCACACAGCGATGATTGTCGCATACGAAGCCTTTGCCACATGTCGCGTCTACAGTACAGATGTAATCACATGTGCCGCTCGCCGTACAAATCATCGGCGCGTCGCAGTCTTCGCTGCGATAACAAAACTGGTCAGGGTTGCAGGCTGCCAATGATCCCGCAACGATCAAAACAGGCAAAATTATTTTTAATCTCATCTATGAATTCTCGAATTAAAAAGGACAAAACCAGACAAAACCCAAACTGTTTGCAACAATGCCCGCATGTTGTTGGGTCTGCCGGATTATAGCCTGATATGTAGGATAAAACCAGTGGCCTTTGATCTTTGATGGGATGAGCGGAACATTTGGCAGGGTTACCGCATTTAAAAAAGTGTAATGAACGCTGTAGACGTTCTATATCCATAGCCCCCGGTTGGAGCCGTAGGCGACTACCGGGGGATCAGAGCATGACCTTAATCCATAGAACCCCAGCGGGGTTCAATATTGAACGCCTACGGCGTTCCTCTTTGGGGGCATTCCCATCCCCCGCGTTGCCGGGGGCTATTGATATTCAAGCCCTAACGGGCTTGAACAAAATCATACCAAAAGTATATGCGGTAGCCCTGGAACTTTCGGGTGATTTCGGTTGATTTCTATCCCAAAAATCGGCAGACTTTTATCGGGCTGTACACTGGAGTACAGCTGTAGGATGAACGTGCCGAATTAAATCGGTACAATACACTGGAGTATTTATGAAAAAACTTATATCGGCGATTGTTTTCTCGGCTGTATGCCTGTTTGGTGTGAACGCATTTGCATGCCCGTGCCACGATCACGCTCAGGCTCCGGCACCCGAAGCCTCGTCATGCAATTGTGGATGCAAACATCAGAATGGCGAATGCAATTGCGAATCGTGTGATTGCAAAAAAGATGGCAAATGCAGCTGTCAGTCGTGTGAATGCAAGAAATCGGCTGAAGGTGACTGTGGGTGCAATAAGAATAAATAATGCATTTGCCCCCAAAGTGCTGGATAATTACTTTGTCTGAGCCCTGTAGGGGCGAGTAGTGCACAGCCCGGGGGGAGCCCGAAGGGCGTAACCCCGGGATCATAGATGCATCCTTACAATTCGCACGCTGAAAGTGTGCAAAAAAAACTTCAAAAAAATAGGCTCTGTTTAATGATCTAAGAAAAAGTAAGTTGTCTGCTTTGCGGCCACGAGCGACGAGTCATGAGCCTCGATTGCTCATTGGCCAACTCGACGCTCAATGCTCGGCGCTCTTTGCCAGTATCTCACTCGTATCGGGGTAAAACGCTATATCCACACTGGTTAAACATGGCCAATAATAGATGCGACTGCCCAGGGGCAAAGCCCCTGGCCTGAATCGTTACGCGGGTGAAACCCGCAAACAAAGGCCGGACGTATTGGCGCGAGCGCCAATAGGACGGCCAGACAAGCGTATTTGCCGCAGGCAAATAGCGGTCTTGCCGCAGGCGTATCGGCGCAGCCGATAGCCGGGCCACAAAAATCAATCGCACGAAATCATGCGTCTTTGCTGTCGTTTTGCAGAATCGGAAGGACGGAGATGGCGTCATCCGGAACGAAGGGCAGGTCATCTTCGATGGATGAAATGGCGTCGTCGGGCAAAAACGGGATGTCGTCGAGTTCAATCGCGTCGTTTTGCGAAGTGATGGCGTCGTTTTGCGAAGTGATGGCGTCGTTTTGCGAAGTGATGGCGTCGTTCTGTGATGTGACGATATCGTTTTGGGATGTGACGATATCGTTCTGCGATGGCGTGTCGCTGGATGGCGCGGCCACTGTGATGGGAAGCGGCGTTGCGGGAACGGTCATCATTGAAACCGCACTGTTTGGACGGGGCGGATCGGGATTGCGCAGCAGGGAAGAGTCGACCGTGAGACTGCCGCGTGGCGAGGTCGTGGTGCGCTTGCGGGAATCGTTTGATGGCGACAGCGTGACCTGTGACGGGCTGGGCGTCTGCTCGGTTGGCATCGGAATGTTCAGATCGCGCATCTTTTGAATCGCGTTGTCTATTTCGGCCTTGCACTGCGGCAGGCGTGCGCAGGTCTGCGATATCCAGGCAATCCGGCTGGCGGCATCGTGCGGATTCGATTCGAGATGGGAGGCAATCGCATTGATCACCGATCTCAGATTGCTCCAGTCCTGGCGGCGCGTGAGCAAATGCACCAGCGGCGTGACGATGTTCTGCTTGAGCGGTGAGATCTCGAATGCGCTGAGCAGGGTATTGGTCGCATCGTTGAGTTCGCCAAGGTGTGTCGCCTGAATGTCACCAAGCGTCGCCAGATAGTCGCATTTGGCGTTTGGCGAGTTGGTCTGTGCCATCGCAAGAATTTGTGCGGTCATCGCGGCTTTATCCCACAATCCCGCAGCCTGATAAAGCTGCAGCAGGCGATAGGGAACATCCTCGATATCACCGCCAAGCGTGAGCGCAAGCTCGTATTCGAAAATGGCTTTTTCGGTATTCTCGAGATAGAAATGGTAGACCTCGGCGACTCGCTTGTGGATGGCTCCAAGCACCTCCTTGTCTTCGGTCAGATTGATGAGCTCGGTGAACACGGGCAGCGCCTGCTGCCACTTTTTGTTTTCGAGCAGTATCGTGAGCTTGAGATCAACCGCCGGTCTGAACGTATTCTCAATGCTGAGGGCACTGTTGAGGTGATCGACGGCTTCGTCGTCGTTCTTGGAGGCATGGAGAATCACGCCGTAATAGTAGTGCACGTACATGGCGTTTTCGGCGTTGAGCCGTTCCATGTGCTGCAGAATCCGGTTGATTTTGGCGGCTGCGAGGTCCCATCGTCCGGCAATGTAGTCCAGCCGGATCATGTGGAATCCGGCCGTGCAGTCCTCGGGATCGATTTGCAGTATGGCTTTGGCTGCTTCCTCGATTTGGGGATTGTCCCGGATCGCGGCTGCATTCACCAGCCATGTTTGCAGGCACAGCATTCTCTGTTCGGGATCGAGCGTGAACTTCTTGAGGATCTTTTGAACGATTTTGATCGCGGCGCGGTGTTCGTCGAGCTCGGTGAGGATCTGGGCGAGGTAGTAGCTGCTGTTCAGGTCGATGGCACTGAGCTTTGGCGTGTTTTCCTCGATGATGGCACGCGCGGAATGTTTGTCGTTAAAGACGCGGATGAGTGTGAGCGCCTGTTGCAGCATCAGGTTGGACTGTTCGGCTTCGGGACAGCATGAGACAAGCGCGCTGCACAGCGACAGAAATGCGCGCTTGTTTTTTACCGCAGTGGCATGCGCGATGAGGGATTCTGCGACTGGCGTGACCTGATCGAGATCCGGCGAAATCCGGACGGCATTGTCGAAAGCTCTCGTCGCCTGATCAAGTCGGTCGATATTGGACAGCAGCTGGGCGATTTCGAAATACCGCATTGCCTTTTGTGCGGGATCCTGCTCCAGCTGTGCGGCCTGTTCCAGGGCCTGAATCGTTGATTCGACATCTTCGCAGGCGAGCAGATAATTGGCGATTTCGACCCAGTGATGGGCCTCGCGAGGACTGAATTCGGCTGCGGTTTTGGCGTATTGTGCAGCTTTGACGTGATCCCCAAGATCCACCGCATAAACATTGGCAATTTCGAGCGCAATGGCGACTTTTTGGTCATTGTCGGTGCTTGCCGCAAGCAGGTCGGACAACGATTGCACATAGCCGTTCCAGTGGCCGATTTCCTTGTAGAAATCGCACACCTGACGAATGAATTCCAGGTCATCCTTGGCGTGTTTCTGATAGAACTCGTCCAGCGCATTGCAGGCCAGTGCCGGTTTTTTGAGATGATCGGCGTACAGGTTTGCGATGAGCATGATGGCATTGCGGCGGGTTTCGTAGCTTTCGGCGTGTTCCGACAGATCTTCGTATTTGTCCAGAAGCGGCGTATACGAATGCATCCGTTCGGAATACAGGCACATCTTGTCGTGCAGGGAACCGAGTTTTTCGGGACACAGATCTGCTGCGGCAAAAAGTGACAACAGGGCGCGCGACGGCATCGACATGTGGTCGGCCTGCAAAATCGCCAGCCGCACCAGATTGTTGAATTTTTCGTCTTTCGCGGTGTCTGCATTGATCAGTGCAAGCAGCACGTTTTCTGCCGATTTCCAGCTTTCCTGCGATTCGAGCAGCGTGAGCAGCCTGTAGCGCGCGTCGAGCTGCTCGGGATGGTCGTCGATAATCGCGTGATACAGCGTGATCGCATTGTTGAACTGAGAGGATTTGGTATAAAGCATCGCCAGCGACAGCTGATACTGCAGCCGTGTGGCGGTATCCTTTTCGGTGAAAATGCGCAGCTGGTAATACAGAATCTGAGTGTGGAGCTTGAGATCCTGCGGATTGATGCTTTGCAGGCATTCGAGCGCAAACGGATCGTTCGGACTCGCTTCAAGGATGTCGCGGATGGCCGACAGCGAGTCGCGATAATCGCCAATAAGCCGGGAGAGCTTGTATTTCTTGATGAGCAGCGCGATGCGCTGCGACGCATCCCCCGAGTGATTCTCGATGGCATTGTCCAGCTTTTCGAGTATCAGATTGGGCTGCCGGATGTTTTCGGGCACAGCCAGAATCATGTCGAAGAAATCGTCAAACCGCACCGCGACGCTGAAATGTTTGAGCATCAGGTCCTGGCGCATGGCGGGATCGAGAAACCGTGTGCAGTTCTGGGTGACGAAATCGTACAGGATTTCTGGGGATGACGTGTATTTGATGTATCTGAGGATGGTGTCGA
>CAMKRB010000123.1 GCA_946415045.1 uncultured Myxococcales bacterium | reverse complement strand
CATCCAGAAACAGCAGCGTTTTCCCTTTGGGATGAATGTGTTTCTCAAGGCATATTCGCTGAAAAACCGTTTTGGCAGGAAGGCCTGTTTCGAATATTGCCCGATCCTCTGGCCTTTCAAGATTCAGCATCAGGAAAGTGTCAAAGGTCTTGCCGAATTCATTAACGACGGTTGTTTTTCCGACCTGGCGTGCACCGCGAATGACAAGCGGCTTGTGCGCCTGCGATTGTTTCCACTTTTCAAGAGCATCCTGAATCTGCCTGTAAAACGTCATTGTCTGTACTCCTCATCATTCCCCCGCCTGTCATGTGGTTTAGCACAAATCATGGGCAATTTGCTATAAATTCTGTCATAAATTATAGGCAATTTACCCAAAACCATGTCACATGCCATAGGCAAATTTACCCAAAATCTGTCATTGATCACAGGCAATCAGGATGACGACGTGGGGCAAATCGTATCAATAAAGGTACTGCGTATCGCACATAACTGGGCGGGGCGGCGGCGTATTGAGCATAGCGAAATAGCCAGCCGCCAGCGAGCTGTATGCGCAGCATAGGCCGCGTTTTAAACCACGCCTTCGACGATTTCCCTGTCGCCAATTTGAACCGTATGCACTCCGGGCTGTTTATTTTTGTTAAAACAAAAACTCACGAGATAGCCTTTGTTCAAATGGTAATAGTCGAGATACTCCAATAGCTGCTTTTCACCGCGTTCATTGTAGGAATTGCCGCGCCATATCTTCATTTCGATGACATATTGATGTCCGAGATAATCGATGATCATATCGGTACGCAGCAGGTCACGGGTTTGTGATTCGATATAATAATTCCCCACACCGTTGATGATCGGTTTGACGTAGAACATAAAGTATTTACGCCCCTCACGCTCGTGAAACTTTTCATCTTTATCGCCATAAATATCCTGATAATGAACGATGAATCTTTGTATAATTTTTTCGACATTGAGCTCTCCGTTCTCGATAAACTGATTTTTATCAAATCCAGCGAAAGAAACAAGCTCAGTAGATTTACTATCTTCAACATAAAACAATTCATAGAGCCATGTTTCGAGAATTCGACTTGAAATTTTGATTGCGCCATGATCATTGACAATATAATTGAACATCATTGCAATCTGAAAAGACTTTTTATATGGATTGTATTGTACTCTTTCACCAAGATATAATATATCTTTTAACGTCTGACGCATATCCGGGAAATCATCCAGTTTCTTGTTGACGTCGTCAAAAAAAGTATTGCGTTCGTAAAGCAACTGCTTAACAGCCTCACCGATTCCTGCATCATTCCATCCCAAATCCTTTTCATCAATGGTCTTGCAGAGTTTGGAAACTAAAAACGGATAACCCGATGTATAATCTATAATATTCTGTGCAACCGCGTGGATATCCATGCCCGTATGATGATCATTCTCATAATCATTCAGCATTCCCTCGACATCTTTGACATTGAATGACATATCGACGTCGAAATTTGCAGCGATATTCCATGGGCTGTTGTATTGGTGCTCTGCTTCGGGACGGAGTTTGAGCTTGAGGTTTTTGATATCATAAACGCCGGCGAGTATGACGGATTGGAAAGTGGAAACGCTGTCTCGTGCCAGGTATTTTTTTCGCAGCAACCCCAAAATGCGAATAAAAGAATCGTAGTTACTTGCCTGATCCACTTCGTCGATGATCATGATCAAAGGATGCTGTGCAGCCAGACACATTTGGGTGATTACCATCGAAAAATCGTCCAAATCAATTTGCTTTTCAGGCTTATGCGCTTTGACGGTATCCGATACAATGTCTCGAACCTGTTGAGATACATTGTTGCATTTTTCTAAAGCTGCGAATTCAAACTGCCGCATCATGGCGTATGCCAGATGGCGATCCGTTTCGTAAGACGTGTTGTCCAGCCCTTCAAAACTGATAGCATAGACTTCATAATCGCTGGCAAGTGCTTTTTTGAGGGCATGGATCGTCGTGGTCTTGCCGTACTGTCGGCCACGGTTGATGCAGAAATACTGGTCCTTATCGACCATTTTTTTTATCTGCGCAACGCGGCTGGTCAGGTCGACCATGTAGTGTCTATTGGGAAAACATGTTCCGGTAATGTTGAATTCTTTCATCTGACGGCTCCATCCGTAATTTCGGGATACTCGTGTCAAAGAGCCCCTCGAAAGTTTAACATTATCGCGATGGCTCTGCAACAGGCCCTTTGTACTTTCGATTGGGCCAGGTGCTGCGCTATGCCCTGCGGGCATACGCGCAGCCATGCGCGCGGCTATTGGCTTCGCCAATACGCCGCGCGGTAATGGCGGTACAACCTGCGCACATGTTGTGCATCAGTACGAATATCGCGGTGTTTGCTCGCTTTGAGCCGTGTCACGACACGGCTCTACGGCTCGCCGGGCTATCTCGCTGCGGGGCGATGATGCAGCATCATGTGTAGCAGAAAAGGCTAATGACGCTGAATCTCTTTCGGAACAGGATTGTGTCGATGGTAAAATGAAGTGTCTGGATAACGCTGTATATACATGCAGGGACAAAGGATGGTTAAAGGACAAGGATTGTGAAAATGGTGCTTCTTGTCTTGAATCCGAAGAGAAAGGAACAGCATCTTGCGTGGATAATCATTCTGACGGAGAACCTGTTGAACCGTAAACAGCGTTTAACAATCTATCCTATCGATTTTCATCGGCATTGAATGTTTTTTCAATGCCGATTTTTTTAACAATGGTCACCCCATTAAACACTTTGAACTATTCTGCATCACTTGGTGCATCTGTATTATCCGCAGCACCAGCCATGCGTTTTTGCGCCTGACTTTTTTGATACTTTTCCTGTTCCATGATGGCTTTTTGCCACTTTAGGGTTTCTTCCACATGCTTATTCCAGAGTTCGCCTTGTTCGTCTTCCGGCATGTTCGCAACATTATCAAGCGCCTGCATTGTGATCTTGGTTTGTTCTTCCTCGCTTGCATTCATGTATTCAACAATTGAAGCCGGAACTATCGGATTATTGGGCATTTCAAGAGAAATGCCATCATCCGACTGTTTGCGTGCATCCGTGAGATCAAACGTCATAGATTTTTCTTGCTCATCTTCGACGCTTAATCCGGTAAAGAAAGCGGCACTGCCATCGGACGCGATAAAATAAATCCCGAACTCGCCTCTTGGTAAATCAAAATCTGTGAATTCGCCATTGGGTCCAAGGGGTTTACGACCTCCGACTGTCCACTTATCGGTTTCGCGCGGCGTGATATCTTCGGTTACAATATAATACTGTATTTGTTTGCCTGCTAATCTGGGTGGAATTTTTACCTTTGCCTGCATGGTGCCACTGTAGATCAGTGGCAATTTGACATGGCGAGTTTCTCCCATTTCGAGGTTCGGCACTTCGATCGAGGCAATATGAAATTTCGATTTATCCATGCCTTGCCATTGTTCACCCTGATCCCACCATGCCACCTGATCCCACTCCGAATTCGGATAAGCCTCGATGAGATACGATCCGGGCATCAGGTCTTCAATCGTCGCGGTATCTCCAACAATACTATTCCATGGCATGAATCTGTCGATAGTATCGTCATGCAAAGCAATTGCACGATAGGAACCGACGTGTTCCTCAAATCCGTCATACCTTGGTTTGTTGGGTTTTCCGATAAACTGGACACTGATTCGCCCAAATGGTTTGAGCGTTAGCGTTGTCCTGCTGCCTGCAACGACCTCGTTCGAGACTTCGGTGAGCCCGTCTGCCGAAATGCCTTTTACCAGATAAGGGCCACCTTTATATTCGTCAAGCGTATAGGTGCCATTTTCATACGTGTGTTTATATATCACTTCATTGGAAGACTTGTCGGTAATCGTGACGATGGTTTCGATCGGCTTGCGTCCGGTCTGGTTGTCCACGACGATCTCAATTCCCGCAATTTCGGACGATTCAACATCGTAATCATGATGGATGTCCTTAACGGCAAGCACCTGATTCGCTTCGTTGTCACCAATGATCTCCGAATTCCCGCTTGACACAGATCCATCTTCTGAATGCACTCGTACCACATTTTTCGATGTTTCGGATGTATCCTGCGCCGGCTCAGTTCCTTTGTTCCAGAGGGCATAAATTGCGCAGACGGCAATGATCACAATACTAACGATGATAATGATTCGCTTTTTCATCACCTTTATCCTTATATCCTGAGTGTTTCGTTGGCTTTTGGGCACCTTGAACAGTGCTTTTTAGATTGGGCAAGTGTTTCGGTTTGTGAACAAATCCGCACTGATACTGTATTTCACTTTATGGTTGACGTTGAACTGAGTAATCATCGCGCACATACCCCGAAGGGGGCTGCATCATTGCGCGTTCGGCATGATAGCTGATATACCATGTCCTTGACAATTCAATACTGGCTGGATCGTAACAATTAGCCTATAGCCATAAGCAATGATTTGCAGTTGAGGTGAATATGAGCACATATGTTCCTGCGATATGACCGGGGAAAAAAAAGCCCGCGTATTGTCACAGACGTGCAATCAGCAGGTCTGTGACAATAGCGGGCGAGTCGGCGGCGTATTTCGCAACGCGAAATAGCCGGCCGTTGCGGGGCGTATTGGCGCGATTTTTAGCAGATGTTCCGTGGGACGTCTACAAAAAGTGCACCAATAGCCCGCACCTTATTTAGTATAATCATACCAAAGTGCCGGCAGCACACCTGGGGTGCCGTTGCACGTTGCAAATCCAGCATTTACTTTGTTTCCGACAGCATAATGATTGCCGTCGCCACGGATAATTAACGCATTTTCCTGTGTATCGCCCGGGGTACGAAGCCACCAGGTATTTGAATTGTATGTTTTGCAATAGGAACAATACTGGTGACATTCAGATTTGCAGTAGGTTGTGCTTGAATCATCTTCTCCGGTTGGTTTGGCATAGGCGGTAATTTGGAATCTTCTATTTTCCGGTTTGCTTAGGTATTTCTCCACTTCATAATAGTCCAGAATGAATAGTTTATCGTTTGTATCATTTCCGCCATCTGTACCATAAGTTGGATTGTTTCCTGTGACAATCTTTGCTGTCGCAATTTTATTCAAATCGTTTGCATCAAATGCTGCATTGATGAAATTGTCTCTTGTATAATCGATGTGATGATAATTCTGGCTGCCATCATAACCATTCAACCATGAGCGTACGCCGCTTTTTTGCCATGTTACTTCTCTTTTGGGATAATCGCCGATATACTGCATTTTATAGATTATTTTATCCGACAGTAACAATGCCCGGCAGTTGTTTTTGTCGACATCCATGATTTTCCATTTCAGAGCTTCTTTGGTTGTATTATTTGACTGATAGTATTTACCGAATTCTACCGTTGCACCGACGGTGACGGAAGCGGGTGTTTCGCAACGGCAGACGCCGCCGACGTTTGTAAATCCTGATTCACATACACAAACATTTCCATCTTTTACCCAATGATTTTCTGTATCACATACGCATGTATTGGTTGCTGCATCGCGGATTTCACCAAGTCCGGTACAGACGACGATGGGATCGCATGAATCGCCGATTCTTGTATAATTTGTTTCGCAAGTGCAGTTTCCTGCAGTTCCCTGCCAGTGGTTTGCGATATCACAAACGCATGTGTTTGTTGCATCATCACGGATTTCGCCTGTTCTTGAGCAAGTCACGGGGGTGACACATGCATGGTTGATTTCTAAATAGGCGGGCTGGCACTTGCAGTTTCCGGCTGCTCCTGTCCAATGGTTTGCGGTATCGCAAATGCAGGTATTGTTGCTATTGTTTCGGATTTCACCGGGGTTGGTGCAATTAACCGGTGTGACACATGCATTGCCTACTTTTAAATAATTGGGGTCACAATCGCATGCGCCGGCTGTTCCAATCCAGTGGTTTTCGGAATCGCAGACGCAGGTATTTGTTGCATTATCGCGGGTTTCTCCGACTCGTGAGCAAGTTACCGGTGTGACGCATGCATTGCCTATTCTTAAATAATTGGGGTCACAGTCGCAAGCGCCGGAGGTTCCAGTCCAGTGGTTCTCAGTATCGCAGATACAGGTGTTTGTTGTGTCATCACGTACTTCACCAACTTTAGTACATTCCACAAGTTTAACGCACGCATTGGCCATTCGTACATACCCGGATTCACAGGTGCATGAGCCACTCGTACCAGTCCAGTGATTATCCGTATCGCAGATGCATTTATTGTTCGATGTATCGATGATTTCACCGATACCGCAACCTGTTAACGGAACTTCGCAGCTATGATTGATTTCTATATAACCGGATTCACATGAGCAGACTTCACCTGCGCTTGTCCAGTGATTGTCCTTGTCACATAAACATTTATTGCTTTCTTCATCTTTAATTTCGCCAGGATTAGTGCAGACGACCGGTATTTCACAGTGATCGCTGATTTGTATATAATCCGGTGCACAGGTGCAGGCTTGATCGACTTCCACCCAGTGATTATCGGTATCGCAAACACAGGTATTTGTCGTTGTACTAAGAATTTCGCCAGAATTGGAACAATTGTTTGGCGCTTCACAATTGTCATCAATTCTCAAAAAACCTTCATCACAATTGCAGTCACCGCTTGTACCCGTCCAGTGGTTTTGGGTATCGCAGACGCAGGTATTGGAGAGTTCGTCACGAGTTTCACCTGTATTCGTGCATTCAGCCGGGGGTTCACAAATGCTGCCGACAGCGGTAAACCCGGATTCACATTCACAGCTTCCGTTTTCTCCCGTCCAGTGGCTGAATGTATCGCAAACGCAGGTGTTTGTCGTATCATCGCGGATTTCACCTGGATTGGTGCAGACAATTGGCGTAACACACTCGCCTTTGATTGCTAAATAATCGGATTCGCAAACACACGAACCAGCTGAACCGGTCCAGTGGTTTTCGGTATCGCAGATGCATGTCTGGCCATCTTCATCTTTGATTTCGCCTGTTCCACAATTGGCGTGGGCTGGAACACATGCGTTGTTTTCTTCTGAATAATCAGAATCGCATTCGCAGGAACCAGCTTCACCAATCCAATGGTTTTGAGTATCGCAAACGCACCTAAGCTCTGTTTCGCTGTATACCGTGCCTTTTTGCGTACACTCCGTATTGAGTTCACAGGCGTCTGCGACCTCACTGTAGCCGTTTTCACACACACAGTGACCTGGTTCACCAATCCAGTGCGTTTGAGTGTCGCAAACACATTGCGCTTTCTCCGCATCATAGGATTCGTGCGACGGACAGATCTGATCTGATGGTTCCGCTGGCTTTTTTACCACGCTAATCGAATCGTCACTGCATGATATTACGCCTATTGATAATAACAGCCCGGTTCCCGCAATGATTCCACAGTTAATTTTGGTTTTCTCTCTCATGACATGATTCTCCAGATGCGCAAGCGTCGAAAGCAAAACATGCCTGAATACGGGACAGACATCCCGGTCACATGTTTGCAGTCAATCATTTACGCTATTTTTGTCATTACTCAAGTAATTTTGCAACTCAGTTGCAAAAATTAATATCTCTGTTTAACGATCGTGGATGAAAAAGTAAGGTTATCTGCTTTGCGGCCGCGAGCGATGAGCAATGAGCAATGAGTGCTCATTGGCCAACTCGGCGCTCGATGCTCGGCGCTCTTTGCCAGTATCTAGCAAATATCTGGGTAACGCTTTATTCACACTGGTTAAATAAAGGTAAATTAATGGCTTCGTTTAACCAGTGTGGATATAGCTTTCGCCCCCGATCTCTGGAAGTTCTGGCTTATAGCTTGTGGCTTATAGCTTGTGGTTGGCTAAAGAGCACCATAAGCTATAAGCTAAATGCAGTGAAGCAAACAACTCTGCATTTTCATATCCACGATCGTTAAACAGAGCTAAATTAATTGTGTCTCACTATTCTGGTGCTAAGGCGCGACGTTGCCCGGAAATGAACGGCGTCGTCAGGCGTTCCCTCCATGGCATAGGGTATCCATCGCACGCTATGTGAGCGTGGAGATTTTAACTACGATTTATCCCGTTCGTGGCCGCGCACAAATATATTCCGAACGCGCATCCTCCAAAAGTGTGGTATCATGCAGGCAGCTGATGTGATTGTATTGTCATGCAGCGAGCGTTTTTTTTAGCGTTTTCAGTTATTGCACGGGGTTAGGCATGCATCCGTATGTACAAATTCTCAAAGACGAACTGAGTGCGGCGATGGGCTGCACCGAACCGATTGCCATTGCCTATGCGGCTGCGCTGGCGCGCGAAACGCTTGGTGCGGAGCCTGAATGCGTCAAGCTTGCGGTGAGCAAGAATATTATTAAGAACGTCAAGAGCGTGATTGTGCCGAATACAGGCGGACTGCATGGCGTCGAAGCGGCGGTTGCGGCCGGTATTGTGATGGGGGATGCGTCTCTGGAACTCGAGGTTTTAAGCCATATTTCATCGGAGGGACAGGCTGAAATCCGGGTGTTTATGGAGCGTGTGCCCATTACGGTCGAACCTTCGACATCGCATGAGCTGTTTGAGATCGATATCACCGTCGCGCATGGCGATGATACGGCTCAGGTCGTGATTCGCGGATTTCATACAAACGTCGTGCTTGTACGCCGCAATGACCAGATTCTGCGCCAGCAGAGACCGCAGGCGGCCAACTATTGTCAGGCGAGGGAACCGTCGGATAAAGCACGAATCGAGCAACTCACGGTTGCGGGTATTGTCGAATTTGCGGATACTGTGGATGTTGAGGAAATACGCGCGATTTTTGACCGTCAGATTGCCTGCAACATGGCGATTGCCGAAGAAGGGCTGCGCGGTCATTATGGTGCGAACATTGGTAAGGTGCTGCTCGCAACGTACAGCGATTCGATTATGATTCGTGCCCGGGCAAAGGCTGCTGCAGCAAGCGATGCGCGCATGAATGGCTGTGAGATGCCGGTCGTCATCAACTCGGGCAGCGGCAATCAGGGCATTACGGTTTGCGTGCCGGTGGTTGAGTATGCCCATGAACTTGGTGTTTCGCGCGAGAAACTCTATCGGGCGCTTGCGGTATCGAATCTCTGCGCCATTCATCTCAAATCGGGCATTGGCTGTTTGTCGGCTTATTGCGGTGCGGTGACTGCGGGATGTGCAGCGGGGGCGGGTATTGCTTATTTGCATGGCGGCGGGCTCGACGCTGTTTCGCATACGCTTGTCAATGCTTTGGCGATTACTTCGGGAATCATCTGTGATGGTGCCAAATCGAGCTGTGCTGCAAAAATCGCTGCTGCCGTAGATGCCGGTATCCTCGGTTGGTCGATGTATCAAAATGGCCAGGAATTCCACGGAGGTGAAGGCATCGTCGTCAAAGGCGTAGAAAATACGATTCGTAATAT
>CAMKRB010000122.1 GCA_946415045.1 uncultured Myxococcales bacterium | reverse complement strand
CTTTTGCGTGGCGAAGATTTTTGTATTATTTATCAAATAAAGGTTGCATTTTTTTAAGATGTGATGGATTTATAGCCAATGTGGTTGTAAATTATAAATATATATTTCTAGTGGTTCTGGCGAATTTCCTTTTAACATGGAATCAGTTCCGAACCAACTATAAAGCCACTGTTTTGTGGGACAGCAGTGGGTAATTATATTGATAAGCTGTTGTATTTAGTGTGCCGACAACTACTCCATATTGATAGGATTGTGCAAAACTTTCATTCAACGGTAAAAACTATAATAATCCCATCAATCCGAGCCCAACAAAAGCCTGACGTTTCATTTCTCTGCCCCCTTCAATCATGTTTGCTGTGCCATCTTGCATGAACATTCATTATGTCATGCGCATCTTAGTGTATAAATATATATCGGAATGTCAAAGTGATTGTGTAATAATTGATGCGCATCGCGCTTGACTTGCACCGGCAGATTTGTTCACTGGCCTCTCAATTCGCACTGTTACTGGACGATGCCCATTTCGACGCCCCGCTTCGCTGGTTCCAAGACAAATCATGACGATGCTCATCATTGTGCTGAAATCTGGTGGCAACCACATATCATTAACCTTGCACGCTTTCAGTGTGCCTTCTGTAGCGAATTGCATATCATCCCGGGGCTGCGCTTTCGCTCCACCCCGGGCTGTATACTTTGCACGCTTTCAGCGTGCCTTAATGATGTCAATATCGTATCACCACACAGAGCTGATTTCGTCGTATGAATGCTGCCTGCGCCCGCGTATCGCAGATAGCGGGCGCGCGACGGCGTATTTGCTGTGGTACAGAGACGCGCATCGCGCGTCTGTACCACAGCAAATAGCCGCGCCAAACAAAAAATTCCGTATTATTGAAAATGGCATTAATTATTGCTATAAATTCGCCGTTTGCAATTCATTGCGGAATTTGCAACAATCATTTTCCGTTGTTTCGGATTATGGACAGTTTTTTTCTGTCTATTGTTGGATTGGGTAGAGATTTTTTTGCCACACAATGCTTTTTAGAAGGAGAGCTATGAAAGATTATTCTGATTTTTCGTCAATCGGTGAAATCTTTAGCAGCAGTCGTCCCAGGCGTTTTGCCCTGGCGTTTTTGACCGCAGCCCTTTTGGCGGGTTGCGGTGACGACAGCAAGTCGACAACGACACCAACTGTTGAATGTACGGACGACGCGCAGTGCGTATCGCGCACCGACGGCAAGACCAAATGTGACACCGCAGCTAACGTCTGCACCACCCCTGATGTGGAATGTACAAGCGACGCACAGTGTAAGGACCGCACCGACGGCAAGACCAAATGCGACACTGCGGCCGGCGTCTGTACCAATCCTGATGTGGAATGTACAAGCGACGCACAGTGTAAGGACCGCACCGACGGCAAGACCAAATGCGACACTGCAGCCAATGTCTGCACCACCCCTGACGTGGAATGTGCGGAAGATGCGGATTGCGCGGGCAATACTGCCGACGGACGCATCAAGTGCAACACGGAAGAAAACGTTTGCTACAAGCCCGAATGCTCTGCGGATGCCGAATGCGCAGATAACAGCGAGGGCAGGTATAAGTGCGACACTGAGAAGGGGCTTTGCATCAGCGCTTGCGGCAACGGCACCGTGGATACAGATCTTGGCGAGACCTGCGAATCGACGAATCTGAACGACATGACCTGCGCCACACTGCCTGAAGACCGCTTCCTTGGCGGCGACCTCGCCTGCGACACACTTTGTCATTTCGACACGAAGGGATGTTACGAGTGCACCGACGAGGATCTCTCCAAATGCCCGGCCGACCGAAAGTCGTGCAAAGACGGGTTGTGCGTCATCCCCGGTGCGGAATGCTATGGCAACGAGGATTGCGCGGAGAACACGGACGGACGGACCAAGTGCAAGACAGAAACCGGCGAATGTATCGTGCCTTGCGGCGATGGCTTCCTGGATGAAGGCGAGAGCTGCGACCAGACGAATTTGGGCGGCGCGACCTGCGACAACCTGCCAGAGAACAAGTATGTCTCCGGTACCCTTGTATGCAACTCGCTTTGTGAATTCGACAAGAGCCGATGCCTTGAATGCACAGACAGCGACGTTTCCCGTTGCCCCGACGATAAAAAGCGCTGCTCCGACGGCGTTTGCGTATCTCCCGAGCACGTCATCACGTGCGGCGATGGCAAGGCTGAAGGAACAGAAAAATGCGATCCCGGCACGGGCAGTCAGTCTGCGGATTTCCGTGGGTTTACATGTATGGATTTCGGTTACGTTTCGGGTGACCTCGCCTGCGAGGACAACTGCATGAAGATCAATTACGATGGCTGCGCGCAGTGCTCGGGTAAAGAGGACTGCGAAGGCATCGATATCTGCGACGACGGCCAGTGTGTCACGCCCGAACCGGAATGTGGCAACGGCATCCTCGAACAGGGTGAGATTTGCGACAAAAACGAACTGAACGGCCAGTCGTGCGATAAACTCGGTTACGCCGGCGGCGGCGATTTGCGCTGCAATGCCGGATGCAATTACGACACCACGGGTTGCCGCCAGTGCAATAACAAGGGCGACTGCCAGAGTGGATTTGTGTGTTCCGAAAAAGGCATCTGCATTCCCGAAGGCCACACGATTACATGCGGCGACAGCCTCGTCGAGGGCAGCGAAGCGTGCGATAAGAATAATCTGAACGGCAAGACCTGTGCGGATATGGACGGATTTGCTGCAGGAAGACTCGCGTGTACGTCAAGCTGCACATTCGACACAAAGGGATGCTACGAGTGCGAATCGGATGTACATTGCAAAAATAACACGAACGGCAAGATCCAATGCGACACGGACGCTCACAAGTGCGTCGTGCCTGCCGCCGTATGCGGCAACGGCAGAATCGAAGATGCCGAGAAATGCGACAAGTCGGATCTGGGCGGCGCAACCTGCCAGAGCCGCGGCTATGTCTCCGGAGATTTGAGCTGCAATTCCAGCTGCGAATTTGACGAAAGCCAGTGCAACGAATGCGACGACAGCATTGACTGCAAAGACAAGCCTGGCAACAAAACCGAGTGCGTCAGCCACCATTGCGTCGAACCCACCCACGTCGTTCGCTGCGGTGATGGCATCGTCGAAGATACTGAGGTTTGCGATGACGGCGATGATTTGCACGACCTCAATCTGAATGGCCAAACATGCGTGAGCCAGGGATTTGGCGGCGGCGATTTGGGCTGCCGCAGCTGTAAGTTCGACACCACGGGATGTAAGGAGTGCATCACGAGTGACCAGTGCAAAGACCACCCGCAGGGGTATACGCTGTGTTTAGATGGCCAGTGCGTGGCTCCTGTTGCCAGCGAAGCCAAGATCGTTATCAGCCAGATCTATCCGGGCGGCGCAAATTCCGGCTCTACCTATAAGACGAAATACGTGGAACTCTTCAATCGCAGCAACGAAACGGTCGTCTTCAAAGACTGGAGCATCCAGTATGCCTCTAAGGATGGAACGAGCCTTTCTGTTTGTGAGCTTACCGATGAAGTGAAATTGGAAAAAGGCCAATACTATTTGGTTGAACTCAAGAGCGACCAGGGGGATGCGGATTTACCGCAAAAAGCCGACTTTACCTGCGAATCCGCCAAACCCAATTCGGCGGCGAGCGATGGAAAACTCTTCCTCGTCAATTCCAAAACCAAACTGTCCTCGACGAGCCCCGCATCCGGTTATGTGGACGCGATTGGCTATGGCAGCGCGAATTGGTCCGAAGGCATGAGCGCCGCAGCGACAAGACCTAAGATGAACAAGACCACCGCAGCATTCCGCAACAACTTTGGCTGTGATGATACGAACATCAACAGTGCAGACTTTAGCGTTGCCACACCGGCACCGCGGTATTTATCCTCCAAGCGTCATCCTTGCGACGGCTCCATCGTGGGTCCGACCTGCAACGGCGTACTCGAAGAAGGCGAGGTTTGCGACGGCGCACAATTCCAGGCAGGCAAGACCGCTGCATGCTCCGACTGGGGCGACTACAACCAGGGCAACGTCCTGTGCAACAATTGCCAGATCGACACAACCAATTGCGTAAAAATCGTAGAAGAAGAATGCAACACGGCAAAGGGTCAGGAGTGGTCCAACAAATACGCCACCTGCGTGTACAACATCAACACGAAAGACGATTTCTATAAGTTCGCTGAAGAATACCGTAATGGTACTTTTGTCGGGACATATCCCGGACATAAATTTGACGCACCCGTGTTTGTATTAAATGCCGACATCGATGCGACAAGCTCCTGGAACGGTATCGGAAGTTCCACTTATTCCTTTGATGGTACATTCTATGGCGAGGGACATACCATTAAAGTCGATGGCGACGCACGATTGTTCTATCAAACCGCAAATGCCACCATTCAGGATTTGATTATTCAAAGCGAACGGGGGACATTATCTGATCGGAACGAAATTCTTGCTTACAAGGTAGATGGTGGAACAATTAAAAATATTACCATTAAAGGAAGCTACTATGCACACAGAACTAGTAGTGGTGTAGCTCGCTATGTTGTTATAGCCGAAGTCAATCATGCCACAATCGAAAATATCGATATTAACCTTCAAGTTGACATTGATTTATATTCGTCTTTGTATAAGTTCAGTCACTTTGTTGGCAAGTCAACTAATTCGAATTACCGCAAGATTTCCATCCACGGCAGTTCCATGATCAACGATGCTTCAAGCAGTGGATTGGCATACTCGAGCAGTAATGATACCTGGAGTGATTGCGTCATCGATTTCGCTGTGACGACTAGTTACGCTTATTCATATCCGTTGTTTGAATACATTGAGAATAAAACTACACTTGATAATATCAATATTACGCCGAATCATTCTGTAGCAAACACGTATTCGTGCGCATTGATTTACGATAGTAAATCATGTTCAGATTGCAGAATATCAAATTTGCAAGATCATTCGAGATACAGCAAATCAAGTAATGCATATTTAGTGTATAAATCCGGTACTCATCTACAACTGGCCAATGCGAGTATCTATGGAAATTATGGTGCCCTCTCATCAACTCTCGCCGATCTACTGAAAGTTAAAGCGAGCAATGTGCTGTTTGGCAACATTTCGATCGGCGGTCTGACGGTTCCGACGAACGATGTCTGGAACTACGTTTACTTCAAGGATGATACTGTGAGCGCTGCCGACATGAACCAGCACCTCGCCGACAAGACTGGCATTCCCTCAGGCAAGTATTTGCCGTGGAAATCGCAGGACGGCCGCCTCGTGCTCAACTTCGACGCGTCCGAAAGCCAGATGTACGTGGTGCCCTAAGGTTATTCGAGCCGACGCGCCGAATCGCCATCAGCGATCGGCGCGCCGATTCCATGGTTGCCCCATGCTTTGCGTGATGGGGCGATACAAGCCATGCGTTTGCGACGCATGATACTTAAAAGCCGTTCCAAAGAACGGCTTTTTTTTGCTATGTACGGCGTTTGTGTAGATGATACAGCGTTTGGCGGTTACAGCAATTATCTGATTTGGGGCGATTTTCATAGCGTCATGAGGTTTTAGAATGCGACGGCCTTTGGTCTCCAAACTCTAAGCTCCAAGCGCCACTCAGTAGCCGCACATGGAAAAAATTTGTATTTGTGTGCTGTTTTTTATACTAAAATAAATGTTCCTTTGTGTGTCTATGTGTGTAATTGTAGACGTTGTGTGTATTTTATTTCAACTGTCTGTTGTGGTGTTGAATTTTATTTATCAAAACCGACTTAAGCTGCGTTGCAAGTTAATTGTTCTTCGGCTATCATTAGACCCTGCGGATTTGATTCCGCGTTGGTGTGCCACAATTTCGATATTGCATGCAGTCCGGATATTTTGTTCGTTTGAGCATTATTCCGCATTCCTGGTCTGATGTGGTTTTGATTTGTGTGCCGTTGGGAAAGACTTAATTCGTTTGTAGGAAATCTAAACAATGAAAAAATGGACGCTTTGGATTGCACTTGCTTCGCTGTTGCTCTTGCCCGCCTGTGGTAACGACGATAAGAACAACAATAATAATGCTGCACCCGCCAACAGCAACAATAACAACGAAAACAACAACCAGAACAACAATAACAACAACGAGAACAACAACAACGAGAACAACAACAACGAGAACAACAACAACGAGAATAATAATAACAACAATAACTGCGAGAATGGCGAAGGAAGCAACTGCGAAAACAACAATAATAATAACAATAACTGCGAGAATGGCGAGGGAAGCAACTGCGAAAACAACAACGAAAACGACAAGTTGGTTTGCGACAATGCGACGCTCAAGGCAAAATGCCAGACGCTGAATGGCGCGACCTGGGCTTTTGCATGCAACGAAGGCGTTGTGGATGAAGCAAATGCGTTGAATTGTTCGGAGGGCGGTTTTACGTGCTTCGTCGACGACGAGGCGAATCCCACCGAAGCCTGGTGCGGCTGCACGGCAAATGAGCAGTGCGCGGCGCTTTATCCCGACGATGCACCCTATTGCGATTTGAGCATTAACAGCTGCGCAGAGTGCCTGAAGAAAGAAGACTGCGGCGATAATGAGATTTGCGACGGGGGCGAGTGCATTCCGGGGTCAGATATAGATTCGGTTTGTGCAGGTCGTGAAAACGATGGATTTTGCGAAACGATCGAAGGCGTTCTGACTGCGGTGATGTGCAATGATGGTAAAATCAACACGACGTGGACGCTGCCCTGCACGGGCAAAGATATCTATTGCCATACCTATAGTGTGGATGACGAGGATGGCGATGTTGCCTATTGTGATGACAATGAACTGGCCGTGGATATTCCCGATGCGGTTTGTGTGGGGCACGAGAATACGGGGTTCTGCCAGAAGATTAATGGCGTTCTGACTGCGGTGACATGTGAAGACGGCAAGGTGGACGGAAAGTGGTCGATTCAGTGCGCCGGTGATAACAAGTATTGTCACACCTATAAAGATCCGGATGATGGCGTGACCGATGTCGCGTATTGTTCGGAAAACGAGACAGAAGAAGAATAGCCATGCGGCGTATCGTGCCGACAGGCGCGATAGCCGCATGCCGCAAGCGTATCCCGGCTGGAGGCCGGGATAGCGGCGGCCATTAAATCAACAGAAAAAAGAGCCGTTTGCGCATTCGCGGCAATAGGTGCGTCGTTGCATGGTGAGGGCGCCGCAGGCATCGCATCGTTTAAAGAAAGGATCGATGGGTTCTTTGTCGAGCGGACGTTCGGGTTTGGGTGCGATGTCGAGCGACGAGACGCCGAGATAGCGGCGGAGGATGGGTAAATCGGCGTAAAGTCTGGGTCTAATCGATTCGAAGGCGAGTGTGATGCCTTCACCGACGAGGTCGTAGAGTTTCGTGCATTCGTCGGTTTGGCCGAGTTGTTCGTCGATGATGGCTTCGCACAGCAGGCTTTCGGGCATAGCGCGAACGGGCGCGGGTATTTCGTGCATGGCATCATGCGCTTTTTGTGGCAGTCCGATGGCAAGGAATACGCGTGGTTTGAGGAGCCAGGCGGCGACTTCCTGAGTGGGGACGTGTGATTTTTGAGCGCGAGTTGCGTAATCGAGGGCGAATCCCAGGAAACCTTTGGCGAGGTAGGTTTCGGCGAGCAGGAGCGGAATTCTTGGGTCGTTTGGTGCGGATTTTTGTGCGGTGAGCAGGTCGGTGAGCGCGTCGTCGGGTTTGTTCATCGAGAGGAGGCATTCACCGCGCTGACATCTGAGATTGACGTCGTCGGGGTGGGCGTCGAGGGCTTGCGAGAGGTGTTTGAGTTTGTCGTCGTCGCTGGATTCGGCCTGATTGATGAGCAGGCCGATGCGGCGCATGATTGCTGAAGCTTCGGCGTTGTCGGGGTCTTGTTTGAGCGCCATTTCGACATCGAACATGGCGTCTTTGAGGAGTCCGGCCGATTCGTGGAGCAGTGCGCGTTCACACCAGGCTTCGACGCAGTCGGGATCGTTGGGATGGATGGTGAACAGCAGTTTTCCTGCGGCATCGATATTGCCCAGCAATCGCAGGGCTTTGGCGTGCAGGGCGCGCACCTCGGGGGCAGGCGCATCTTCTTCGTATTTTTTGATAAGATCCAGAGCGGCTTTGGGATTGTCTTCGATTTGGGCGCGTACTTTATTGCAGAATGATTCGGAGGATTCCCGCACCAATCCACGTTCTGAGAGACCGTTGATGGCCTTGCGGGCCAAATCGGCGATGGGATCACCTTTGTAGGCTTTTTCGATTTTTTCGAGTTCCGGGCCGACATCGGGGGATTCCATGAAAGCCAATCCCTGAATGACGCCTTCGCGTGTTGCGGTATTGGCTTTGTCGAAATAGGTTTCGTGCATTGCAGCCATGGCGGTCGTCGCGTCCGGATAGGTGAGGACCATGAGCATGGCGTAGATGCGGCGATACATGTCGGAATCGGCTTGTTCGTAGATTTCCTCAATCTGAGCGGCGGTGAGAGGCGGCATGTACTGGCCGAGCGCCATCCCGATTTGCTGGGATACGGGGCCTTTGAGCTCGAGCCGCAGGGCGCCGACTTCCTGATAGAAGCGAATGACGACTTCGTTATCGTTGTCTTTTGTGCGGAACGCCAGCACGCCAGGGTGTGCCTTGTCGTCGCGGGCTTGTGCGAACCCCTGCGACTGCAGTAATTGTGCGATAATTCCCAATTCCTGCTGAGGCATCTGGGAGGCAATCAAAAAAACTGTGGGTTTATCGGCTGTCATGTTATTTCTCCGTTATTGGGGCTGGGGATCTGTTCCGGATCTTGCCAGGGGGCAATATCAAATCTCGTAAAAGGGCTAAGCCCTGAATTTGCCAAGCTAAACACGGGGCATTAAAAAGCCAGATGGAAAGTTGTGAAACATCTTTGCATGATGGAGCGTCAGATGAGTCGGGAACAAAGTGACAAGGGTTCATCCAATGATGTGGTGAAGGGAGAATTTGCGCCGCGCAAGGTGGGAAAACTGGGCGTACTGCTGCTGCACGGGTTTACGTCGAGCCTGGATTGTGTGAATGGCGTGGTGCCGGCGCTTGAGGAACTTGGGGTGGATGTGGAGATGCCCATTTTGCGGGGGCATGGTACAAAACCAGAGGATTTGAAAGGCGTGACGTATCGCGACTGGATGGACGATGCAGAGGCTGCATACCAGAATCTGACGAAACGCGTGGATGGTGTGGTGATCGTTGGCCTTTCGATGGGGGGGCTTGTGACGCTGAATCTGGCGGCCAATCATCCCGAGGTTTTGGGCATCGTGACCTGGGCAGCTGCGCTTGAATTCGTGAATCCACTTGCTCGTTTTGTGGGGCTGCTTGGAAAGATCTTTAAGATGTGGCCGGGGCAGGAGAGCTTTAA
>CAMKRB010000121.1 GCA_946415045.1 uncultured Myxococcales bacterium | reverse complement strand
TCACTCGTATCGAGGTAACGCTATATCCACACTGGTTAAACATAGCCTTTTTTTAAGGCTATGTTTAACTATTGATTTACCAGTAAGTAAAAAAAATTGACATGTTGCTAAAAATGACTAAAAGCAAAATTGGAGGAATGAAAAATTTCGTCTGGCCAGATTTTCAGTCATCACCTTTTTAATCATGTTAGCTGAGTGTGTACACCGCATTGATGATGGCGCTTATCAGGCGGACACTCAGGAAAAAGTCAACCACTCACCCAACTAAAGGACGATGGAATATGCGTAAAGAGCTCATGATTCTTTCACTGGCTGCAGTGATCTGCGGCTGCGGTTACGATGAAGGCGGTTACGATTACCTGCCGGCACTTCCGCTGGAATGTCAATCAGATAATGCCTGTAAGGTAGGTTCTGAGCGATTGGGGGCTTGTGTCGCGGGCAAATGCCAGCGTTTCTGCGATTCCACCGATGATTGTGAGGTAGACACGGTATGTGAATCGGGGCTGTGCAGACCGGTAGTTCCATGCAGGGAGCTGGAGTTCCAAGAGGGAAGTAACCTCTCGGGTTCGTATAAAAATAAGCGTTGTATCCAGGTCTTTTCACATACACCAACAAACGCCTGGGAAAAGCTGCGGGATGACGATTTGATATTCGATTCAAAATTCGTTGCGGCCAATGGCGCTGCGGGCGACTTTACATCCGATAACTTCAAATTCGATATTCCGAAGGCAATCATTGAAAGCGGAACAAATTTTTCTTCTGTAACGTTCTTGATTATATCCTATCTGGCGTCTCTGGTAAATACCGGAAAGAGTTTGTATGAATGCATGAAGCCAAGAACATTAAATGAAGATAAAGAATATATAAAGATGTCTTCTGAATTGTATGAAAATATAGAAAATTTTGATGCAAAAAAATACAACGAAGATAGCAGAAATCCTTTGAGTTCTGTTTTTGATTTTTCGAATGTTTCATTTGATGATATATCGAGTAAGGTAATGACGATTTGCGGCGCAAATGAATTTGCTCAGTTTATGGGGGCATATCTGAATTATTTCAGTGTCACGGGTGCCGACTCTAAAGCAGCTCAGATAATGGAGATTAATGGTAAGCCATATCAAAAATTAGTTGTAGAAGGAACAGGAGAAAATGCAGAAGAGAAGCTTAAACTTGCAGATCAAAACGTGAATGATAAGTTGACTAAAATTATCGACGCATTGAGAGAATCAACATCTTACTATTTGGCGAAGTACCATGCCAGCAGCAATGATGATGACTATATTCATGATGAACTCGGTAACGAATACTTTATGAAGAAAGATCTTTTGAACAGAGACCTGCTTTCTGCGGTTGCAAAAGAGTATAAATATTCTATCCAGAATCAATGCGGAAGTGAGGATGGAGAAGTGGATAAAGGTGTGGTCGCTAAACTGGAACGTCTCGCTTCGTTTTCAGATGTCTTCACAGTGCTTACGCTCAGTTCCAAAAACTACGGACGCGAATGGGCAGAACAACTTAAGAACGTGATCGTTCAGGATTATATGTATAAGGTCTTTTTCACTGATGCAACGCTGGGAGAAGTTGCACTCAAACCAATTTCTGTATGCAATGAAGATTACTACGACGCAGTGAAAGGTAAAAATCAGGCCAATTCAAATAAAATTAAATATTGCACCAAGGATGCCAATGATAAAGATGTAAAGGTGACTGATGGAAGCAATCTTGAACAAATGTATGCAGCAACATACAATATGTTGCTCACCACACCTGCGAATAATCTTATGGTCGCGTGCGTTCAGGGGCTTAACATTGTTAAGAACACGAAAGTGACGTCACTTTTGGATGGTACAGGGCTTCTGAAGCCTGATTGTATAGGAGCCACTGAATTATTGAAAGCAACTTTGGGCGAGGATGTTAAAACGTCTAAGGGGGAACCGATCACGACGCTTAACGAATTCTTGGAGAATATGAGTACCCTCAACATTAACAGTCTCATTAATCCCGCCAATTTCTGGATTGTCGGCAAGAATGAAAAACATCCCAACATACAGAATTTAATTGTGATTAAAACCAAATCTGCTTTTGACACGAATGATCTCATCATTTCTCAAAAGGTTAACTTAACCACACCTATGCTCAGTATCGTAGGCGGTAATGGCTTTGTGGTCGAGCAGAATGTGAATGGTAATAATACCATCAGAAGTATAGTGAAAAATGTAAGTGGGGATAATTACATTAATATGTTGCATGTGGATACGAACTCTTGTCCGGAGGGCGCGTGCAGCCTCAGTTTCACTGTGAATAAGATTAATGATACAGACATATTCTCATGCGGCGGCGTATCTTATGTCCTGCAAAATGTCAGTGGTTATGTTGTACTTAAAGACAGCGATCCCATTGGTTCGCGTATGGTTAAATAACATTCAATGATTTGGTGGTGAAGCCCCTCGGGCTTCATTGCCGGGTCTGGTTTCTTTGCAATCGTCATTAAGACATTCATCATCACGAAACTTTTAATCAGGGACATCACCATGAAACATATCATCAAGGCTTTATCAGTTCTCGCATCCGTCACATTTGCCATGACCACCGCGTCTGCCGCATTTGCTGACTGCGCCGACATGGAAAATAATTCCCCCGAATGGAGTGAACTGAGCAACAACCTCAGCAGAAGCTATTCCGACGGAAAATACGAAGATGCGCTCAACTACGGCAAACGTCTTTTGCTCATCTGCAATCGTTCGCCAGTCGTCAATTTCACCGTGAGCGAGATTTATCGCAAACTCGGCAACAACGAAGAAAGCTATACCTACGCCAGACGTGCTTCGGAGTTTATCATCGACTATCCCGTGCCGCAGCAGCTCGCTGAACGCATCTGGATGCGCCGCGCCGAAGATGAACTGCCCTACAAAAAGCAGCTCGAAGATCTCAAGAATCAGCTCGAAATGGGAACCGGTGAATACGGCGCGCGCCAGCAGCAGCTCGTCAACAATGCCTATACCTCAGAAATGCTGCTCGAACGCGAAAAACAGCGCAGTATCGATAGACTGAATGATGAGATTAAGTTTGCAAATACCACCAAATGGATTGGTGCTGGTGCCGCTATCGGTGGACTCGTTCTCGCCGGTGCCGGTGCCGGACTCCTGGGTGCAAACTATGGCAAGGCCAGCGATAACTATAAATATGATTGGAAGAAATTCGACGGACATGATGCCAAGGTACACGGCGGTATCGCGATGCTCGCCGGCGGTCTTGGGCTGGGTATTGCTGGCACCGCAGTCGCTGTCGTTTCTTTCGTCAAGGAAATTAAACTGAATTCCATGCGAGAGGCTGATAATACCACGCCTGCCGCTTCGCCAGTTGCGATTAGTTTCGACGTTGCACCTGATTCCATCGTTTTTGGAATGACTTTCTAAGCGCATTTTCCATGCGGTAGAGGATGGTGCGCGACAAGCCATAGAGTTGAGCAAAATGAATACACAGAAACAGGAAGCAGTGAATTCCCCGCAAAAAGCCGTGGATTATTCTGAGGCTGAGAACAGGGAAATATCGCGTAATTATAAGATCGTGGCCAAACAGGGTGCCGGTGGGTGTTCTGTTGTCTACGATGCATGGCGCGTTGCGGATGGGCGCCATGTCGCCATCAAGGTCCTTGCGCTTCCCGATGATCTCGAAGAATCCGAAGCGCAACTCACGAAAGGGAGATTCTATCGCGAAGCGCGAATTCTGAGTACTATCAAGAATGAGCATTGCGTCCATTGCCTGGAATACGGTGTGTTCAGTGGTGCGCCGTGCGTCGTTCTGGAATTCGTCGAAGGCCAGCAGCTTGACAGCTACCTGAGAGAATTTGGCGCACTGCCTTTTGAATATGGCGTTGAAATCATCTGCCAGGTTCTTGAAGCACTCGAAGAGGCGCACAGTCACGGCATCATTCATCGCGATATCAAGCCCGCCAATATCATGATTATCCAGGATTCGGAGCCACCCGTTGTTCGCCTTATCGACTTTGGTATTGCGACACTTCTGGAGGGCGCGATCGGTGAATTGATGAAGACGAAGCTCGGTGTTATCCGTGGAACGCCATCCTACATGGCACCTGAGCTTTTTACCGGCACCGTCGGTGCTTCGCCCGAAAGCGATATCTATTCCGTCGGCCTGGTGCTTTACGAAATCATAACCGGATGCGTTGGCGTGGCTGGTTCAAGTCTCGTTCAGATCGCTTTCAAACAGGCACATGAACCGCTCCAGATTCCTCAGAATATTCCCGAGTGCCTGGCTCGCATTATCCGAAAATGCTGCGATAAGGAGGCATCCGATCGCTATCATAATGCGCGGGATGTTATCAACGAGCTGCGCGAGGCTCTGCCCGAAGCCGTAAAACAGCGGGCGAAATGCGAAGCCGAATATCTCAAGTCGATTCAGAATTCAAGCGTGAGCAGACCGTCGCTGAATATTACAACGGGTCTGTCGACAACCGGTCTGGAGCTGTCGGCAATCAGCGGTCAGTTCCCGGCTGCCATCACGGGTTTGGGGATGCAGCCAAGCCTTGTCCAGAATACGGGAGCAAACAATAAGGTGATGCGTTTTGTCATCGCCGGTGTCGTGGTTGTCGTGCTTCTTTTGGTCGGTTTGGGGATTCTCTTTTTATCGAGAGACAATGGCGGCGACAGTGCCGAATTGTATAAGGCAAAGGCAGATGCTGAAGCGGCAAAAGCTGTTGCTGAGGCCAAGGCGGCGATGCTGGAAGCTGAGGTTGCCCGCGCAAATGAGGCAAAGGCTGTCGAAGCTGCCAAAGCTGCTGAAGCAGCCAAAGCTGCCGAGGAAGCTGCCAGGGCTGCTGAAGCTGCCGAAGCTGCGAGAGCCGCTGAAGCGGCCAATGCTGCATCTCCTGAAGATGCAGCTGTTGCGGATAATGCTGCTGCATCCGATGGCGCAGATTCCGAAGCCGCGAAACAACCTGTGAAACGTACGACGGGCAAGAATAGTGGTTCTGCTAAGCGTCCCAAACAACAGACAAATGAAGAAACGCCTCCTGTGGTTGTGACACCACCGCCTCCCAAGAAGAATGGCCGTGGCGATCCGACAAGCATTCCTCTCGGTATTTTCTGATGCGATTTTTTGGACGGCTCGCGCCGTAAGCACATATTTTTTGCGGCTACGCGCCGCAGCGGGCAGGGGGGGAGCCACCGCGCACACGCCCCTACCAATCCCGCGCGTCCGTGGCTAGATCTGCGCATCGTTCGGCAGATTTGGGGCCAAAATAGAGCCCGTCGTAATAGACATCGGCTCTTGCCGGAATATCGGTATGGTGCAGATCAAACCGTGCTTCAAAGAGAACGCGCAGTTTTGAGCCTTTGCCAGGCGTATAGTTCCACGATTTGATGTAGTCTTGCCGCGGGTTTACCGAAAAATGCGTCCATCGGTTCAGCACCGGGGTATCGCGGCGTTCCTTTTCGGCAAACAGATAGGATGCGTTGCTGATGGTGAGCGGCGGTTCTTTGGATCCGCTGACGATATAGCGCAGCTGCGCTTGTCCCATGCCTGGCCCGAGGTCGTGTGACAGATCGATCACGACGAGCTGCAGATATTGTTTCCAGTTTCCTGCAGCCCAGTTTTCGACGTAATAATAGCCCTCAATGCATTCCGGAATATCACCGGACAATTCGAGTTCCTGCACGCCGCCCCATACGACCGTCGGTCTTTTGTCTGCCGAAATGACGGGCAGATGCAGCGACTGAATGCCGTCATAGGCGTGATCCAGCGACACTTTGAAAGCCGACCATCCTTTCGACCAGTCCAGCCATTTCCAGCCATCCAGACCAAGTTCAAAGCTCGGGTTTTGCAGCAGATTGTGGGGATCGACCACCGGCTGGCGGCCAGTGCGCGGGTTGGCCAGTGCATCGGAAACTGCTGTGGATTCACTTTTGGAGACACTGTCTGTCTGGGGGGCTGAGTGGCATCCGGTCAGCACAAAAAAACTACACAGCCACAATCCGATGAGTCTTTGGGTCGTCATTCAATCGCCTCGCCTGTTGAAAAAAAAGCTGTTTGATACAGCCTTCGTCATTATAACTGCAGGACGTGTAAAAGACGAATGATTTTGGGCTGGGAACGGGGTAAAATCAAAAAGGGCGCGGCGTATTCAGCGCAGCGGAATAGCCGCGCCGGGCGCAGCGTATTGGCCGGCGTTTGCGCCGGGCAATAGCGAGCCCCATTAAAAAAACAGGCAAACGGCGCGCGTCAGCGTGCCGTTGGGCGGCGTATCGCAGATAGCCGCCTTTACCATCAACACAGCGAGGAAATGTTATGGCAGAACGCAAATCGAATCGTGAGGCGGCATTGGGTGCAAAACCGGCAGATGTCGTATTGAAACATTGTCGTCTGGTGAATGTGCTGAGCGGGGAAATCGAAGAAAACGTCGATATTGCGATATCGGGGGGTGAGATTGTCGGCGTTGGGCAGGATTATGCGGGCGTGCACGAGGTCGATGTGGCTGGGCGTTATGTGTATCCGGGGCTGATCGATGCGCATATTCATCTGGAGAGCACGAAGCTGACGATTCCCGAGGCGGGGCGGCTGATGGCGCGTTTCGGTACGGCGGCGGTGATTACCGATCCGCATGAGATTGCGAATGTTTCGGGGCTGGAGGGCGTGTCGTTTCAGATGGACACGGCGCGGGACTGCGGATTTATCGATGTGTTTTTTACTGTGCCTTCGTGTGTGCCGACGATGAACGACGATGCGGTTGAGACGTGTGCGTCCGACCTTGGGCCCGATAAACTGCGGATGTTGCTGGGGTGTAAGAATGTCGTGGGGTTGGGCGAGTTGATGAATGTGCCGGGAATTTTGAACGGGGATATGGCGGTGGAGCGCAAGCTGGCCGATTTTGGCGACCGCGGCGTTTTGGACGGACATGCGCCCATGCTGAGCGGGAAACAGCTGAATGCATGTATTTATATGGGGATTCAGTCGGACCACGAGTCGACGACGGCCGATGAGGCGCGCGAGAAGCTGCGGCGCGGAATGGTGCTGATGATTCGCGAGGGATCGAGTGAGCATAATCTGGATGCGCTGCTGCCGGTGGTGAATTCGCGCAACAGCGGGCGCGTGATGTTTGCGTCCGACGACCTGGATCCGTCGGATATGATGAGGCGCGGACATATCAATCATCTGGTAAAGCGTGCGGTTGCGAAGGGCATCGACCCGATTGTGGCGCTGCAGATGGCGACGATTAATCCGGCGAATTATTTCGGACTGTCGCGCAGAATGGGGGCGATTTTTGCCGGGGCGGATGCCAATCTGGTCGTGAGCCGCGACCTCGAGAACTTCGAGCCCGATTTCGTGATTCATCGCGGGCAGGTGGTTTATAAGAATGGCCAGACGCTGAACGTGAATCGCCCGGGGAAGCACCATCTGCGTCCGACGATGCATTGCGCGCTGCCGGCTGTGGGCGCATTGCAGATTCGCATGGAAGTGCCCAAACAGGCGCACCTGATCGACCTGGTGCCCGGACAAATCGTGACGCGTTCGTCGATGTTCATGCCAAAGCAGCAGAATGGCTGTGCGGTGGCGGATGCGGCGCAGGGCGTTGCAAAAGTCTGCGTGTTCGACAGGCACATGGGGAGCGGCGGATTTGGCAAAGGATTCGTGCGTGGATTTGGGATGAAGTATGGGGCCATTGGATCGTCGGTCGGGCATGATTCGCACAACTTGATCATAGTGGGCATGAGCGATGCGGCGATGTTGCGCTGTGCGCATGTGATTTGCGAGATGGGGGGCGGGCAGGCCGCGGTGCTGGGCGACGACAGCGGCGAAATCGTGCGTCTTCCGCTGCCAATCGCCGGGCTCATCAGCAATGATGCTTATGAGAATGTGATTGCGCAGGAACAGAAACTTGAAGACTTTTGCCGCCAGGCGCTCGGCGTGACGCTGCCCAGGCCGTTTGCTGCGATGAGTTTTCTGGCGCTGCCGGTGATTCCGGCTATTCGTATCACCGATAAGGGGCTTTTTGTCGTCGATCCCGGCGCGTATCCCAGGAAAGTCAGTATCTTTGAGGATTAGTGTAATAGTTCAGCTCCATGCACATCTTGACGGCTTGCGCCGTGAGCCCATGATTTGCGCGGCTACGCGCTGCAGGCGGCAAGTGGCGTATCCGCGCAAAGTGGAGATCTTTGAGAATTAATCACATCTTCATGGATGGGGTGTTGATATTCTTGCAAAATCTTGTCATAAAGAGCGTGGTAGATGAATTGTTCATCTGCCGCTGGCTTTACTTTTTGTAGGGTATTTCAAATGAAAAAAACGCTTTTCCTTTTGGCTGCAACAGCTCTGATTGGCTTCTCAACGACCGCATGCGGCATTAAGGCTGTTGATCCCGAACCAATCCCCCTCACCAAGCCGCATCTTGGCGATATGGCACTGGATGTCACAGCGATTCCAAACGATTTCAAAGTCTGCGGCAAGAGCGTCTCCGAGTTCAAACAGTCGCTGCGCAATGGCTTCGATTATATGTCGGGCAATGGCAAAGTTGCGCATGTCGTCGCCCCCGAACAGGCAACCTCGACGCTTATCTTCAACAGCCTCGAAACATCCTGCCTGGGTGACGGCTTTGTCGATGGCAGCGTCATCACGTTCAATTTCGAATACACCTGGAAATTCAAGGACGGCAGCGAGTTCAAGCAGAGCGCGAGCGTGGTCGGCGCATCGACGGGCGGCCCGAAAGAAGCTCTCCGCATCGGCATTCAGAATGTTTACAACTATGCGTTCAGCTCGTATCTGACCAAGCTGAACCTGGGTGCAAACGTGAAATAACCTGCGCATCGTTCATTCGTGAATTTGCCCGGCACTTGTGCCGGGTTTTTTTGTGTGTGTGCCCGGTCTTTTGGGCTGCGCCCAATGCGACCGGGGCCGTGCTATGTCGGCTGCGCCTCCATACGCCCGGCGGATGGTATCATCTCGCAATATCAGGTCGTGTTCAAATGCAGTAGAGCTGGGGTACCTGATTTTATTATTGACCAGTTTTGAAATACATGATAGCTCTATAATGGATGTTAGGCGTATTTCAGGAGGCTTTATGTACATAATTCGCTTACTTACGACGACGCGACGACGCGACGACGCGACGACGCGACGACGCGACGACGCGACGGACGCTTGATGCACATTTTTGCCATTTTGTCAAGTTCTTTTTTGCAAAAAATTGCACGAAATTGTGTCAAACTTTATCAATATGGTTTGGCACCACGTGTTCGGAACACCTCAAATCACGCAGTTTTAAGTTTCCTTTATGCAGGATGCCGTATGTGTTGGCCTGTCTCGGAGCGTTGGCGAGCGCTTCATGTTTTGCACGGCCGTCAGATGACGTGGTGCATTCCGGTCAGGTTTCGGG
>CAMKRB010000120.1 GCA_946415045.1 uncultured Myxococcales bacterium | reverse complement strand
CGGCGGATTGTCCTGATTATACGGGAAATGCGGGTCCTGATAGAACACATACAAAAACATCGGCTGTTGTTTGTCGTAGGCACCGATAAATGATTCGACTTCGTCCATGAGCATGCGCGCAGGCACAGACTGACGATGATCGACATTTGCCGCAATGCTGCGGGGATCCACGATCTTATCGCCGCTTCGGTTCCACCCCAGGCTCTCGTCGAATCCCTCGTCGAGCATATCTTCGCCGCTATAGGCAACGGTGCGGTAGCCCATGGTTTTGAAATCGTCGACCAGGCTGTGACCGGGATCATAAAAATCGCCCCAGAAAGTCTGGGTGACGCTGTTCTGTGTGAATCCCCGGGTCGCAAAGAAGCCGTCGACGCGCATGGCGCCGCGTTTGATCATGCGGTGCATTTCGGGCATCACGGGCTGTCCGTCGATCGTCGCATCCAGCATATCGTACCGCACGCTTTCCATCAGCACGACGACGACATGGCGGCGGTGCGCCCACGATGCAAGGTTTGCGGAACCCAGCTGTTCGATATATGCGCGCATCTGCGGGTCCATCTCGTCCGGATTGAGGTCGCCCATGAGCAAATCCTGGTCGATACCGTCGCCGGGAATATCCACGGCATGTGGATGCAGGCTGCCATCGGTCGGCGCATCGTCAGGGGGGAGGTCGAACGCGCCGTAACCATCGCCGTCCCAGTCGCTCGCAACGTGAATCAGTGAATGAAACGATGCACCAGCCATGGTTTCATCGGCCAGCAATCGGTTGGTTCCGGGAAATGCCGGAGCCATCACGCTCATAAACAGGAATCCAAAAACCGTACAAATGAGCGTCATGACGATCAAAATCGGCCGGGACATGCGGTCGGCAAGCCACTGTCGTTTGCCAGGTTTCAGAACCCATCTGAAAAAGAACCACGCGCCCACTGTCACGGCCGCAAGTCCAATCAACGCGCCTATGATGATGTCGCCATACCAGCCAAACGCCTGCACGATCATGCGCCAGACGCCGCCCACACCTGTTGCAAACTCAAAAAAACTGAAGGCGTTGCCCAGCAGTTCGGTGACTTTGTGTCGAAAAAGCAGGTCGGCGACGAGAATGACCACGCCGATGGTTGCGCACAGCCGCGCAACAAGCCGATTTCGCGCATGCAGCAATCGCCCGGCCGCATCGAAAAGCAGCGTCCACACACCAACCAGCGCCGCCATCATCATCGCGAACACCGCGATCAGCCCCAGTCTTTCGGGCCAGGTTGTATATTTCACGGATGTAAGCCATCCTGTGCCGCCAAAAACCGCCAGCCGCACCTGCAGGCTCACCAGTCCTGCCACGACCGAAAACAGCCACAGCACAAAAAAAAGACGCCCGGGGCGTACTTCTTTCGTATCTTCCTTTTCCATGTATTGTTCCGTTTGTATCACAGCGCTATGGCCTGCGGCCATACGCGCTGTGCATGCGGCTATCGGGCTGCACCCGATACGCCGCATGATGAAATGATGATGGGGGTTGTACGGCGATCATGCAAATTCACCCGGGGCGTGTCGGATTGTTGAATGACCAGGCGTACTGCGCATCAGCGAGGACGGATGCGTTGGGCGTTCGTGCGTTATTTCTTTTGCAATTTGCGCAATCGCCGCGCCACTTCATCCAGACCTCGCTGTACGCCGTTGAAGGTGCTGTCGGCGCAATACTCTGCAATGGTGAGCAGCTCATGCACCGAGCCTTTTACGCCCCAGTTCATGATTTCGCGCCAAACATCCACGCCATAGCGCATCACCGACATCCCGTCCAGTTTGAAAGGCCGGCTGGAGGCACCAAATTCGTCCAGTGCCATTGTAAACACGCCGATATTCCTCAAAATGCTGGGCTCAATAAACGGCATCAGATGCTGAACGGCGAAACGCACAGCTTTGGCATCTTCGCGGATATGGTTGAGCGGGTGCGTTTCGACCTGCTCTGTGCCAAAAAACCTCAATTCTGCGCGTGACAATTGGGTCGCCAGATCTTTTTCGCTTTGAGATTTGTCGACATACAGATGGATGCGGATATTGGGCGTGCGGGTGCCCCACAATCCCAGAACCAGAAAATCCCGCATTAAATCGCGCGGTTTCAAATCCGGGACGTGTTCGGTGTCGACCATGTGACGCAGCGTCAGCACAAAAAAGACGAGCAAAAGCTGAGAAATATCGGGGAAAGACCGGATATAGCTTGCGTGTTCCAGCTCGGTCATTTGTGACATATCAAACGAGTCGAGCAGTCGTTCGTTCTCGCCGACGACCGGATTGCCCTGATCCTGAATCATAAAGAGTACGCACGGAATTCGCCGGTACATCACGACGCCGTGCACGCCTGCCACGCCCTGTGCAGCATTGTATTGTTCGACTAAATCGTCGACCACGCTGTAGAAACGCTCTTTCTGGGCATTCGACAAGGCTGACAGATATGCCTGTTCGATCCCGCGGGCTGCGAAATGGGCTGCAAAATTCACATTTCGTCGGGTTTCTGAATCGTTGCCGAGGAATTCCTGGTTGACCTTGTTCTGGATGGAATGTCCCCAGAAATCGATTTGCGTTGTCGCGCCGTTTCGCCCGGCGCTCTCGAGATCGAAATCCGGATAATCGTGATGGATGTCCAGAATATACGCAGCCAGCGCTTCGAGATGCTTCGAAATCAGGCCATAGATTTCGCTGTCTTCAAGGGAGATTGCCTTGCCCAGTGCTTGTTTGAATGCATCCAGCACTTCGTGGTTGTGCGCCAGCATCGCTTCGATGTCATCCTCTGAAATCGAAGGATCATAGGCATAATAAACGATTTGCGGCGTATTCAGGTTGGATTTGCCGTACCGATCGAATGCCGAATTCATCAGCAATTTGGCGTGATCCCAGTTGAACTGTGGATGCCGTGACCCCATCATCCAGCGCAGCGTGTCGCGCACGCCGATGGTCACGTGACGATTAAAGAAAGACTCGCACTTTTCTTCGGCTTCTTTCGACAGCGGCTGGTTGCGAAGGGCTTCCTGGAATGATGACAATTCCTCAAATCCGGACAGTTTCTGTCCAAAAAATGCGTCATTTGACAGCATCTCAAAAACGGTGCGGTTTTCGGCGAATTCTTCGCGCAAGTCCCGCAAGATGGTGCCCAGTGCGGGAACTTCAACTGCTTTGTTTAAAACTGCAGAAACACGGGCAATTGGGCAGCCGAAAAACTGCGATTCCTGCGGACCATATCCGAAATATGCGCATTCGCGGCCGGATTCATAGGCCGAACGATTGGCGCTGTGCCGCGTTGGAAAGAACTGTACGCCTACTGCTCCAAGACTCTCGCCAAGCGTCTGTCTGTCGAATTTGCGTTCAAATCCGCAGATGCGCAGCTTGAGCGGATCCGAACGCAAAATGCTCACGCAATAGCGATTCGCTATCTCATCGACGAGATCCTGGGGGACTTTGCCAAGTTTCGACAGGTGCTGCCCAAGCAGACGACTGTCAAATCTGAAACGTCGCCAGCGAATGCCCTCGTCCACGACTGCCAGTGAATTAAAGAAAGCACGCAATACTTCGCGCGATGTGATTTCTTTTGTCTTTTTCATTGTTACGCCCATTTCTGAAAAGGCATGATTGGGATCATGCGCGAACAAACTCAGCTCTCCATTTATCACGTGTGACTTTGTGAAAAAATTTAAAATACCTGTTTTATTCACCTATTCGATATTATACTTATTTCGCGCGCTGCATATGCAGTACTTTTAGCCAACATCCATCAGTATAAAGGATAATATAATGCAGACAGATTTGAACCAGAACATGCCTCTCATATCGGTTTGGGCCGCATTTGCGCAGCCGGAAGATTTCCAGACGATCCAGCTGGCTTCACGGGACGATGAGGATTTTGAAGACGACGAATTTGATGATGATGAATTCGACGACGACGATTTCGATGACGATGATGAGGATGATGAGGACGACGACGATTACGACGACGATGATGACGATTTCGACGATTTTGATGACGATTTTGATGATGATGATGATGATGACGATGACGACGATGAGGACGACGACGACGACGACGACGATGATGATGATGACAAGTTCGACAGATACGGATTTGGCATTTATGACGACGATGACGATGAGGATGAGGACGACGACGACGATGACGATGAGGATTATAACTGAGAAATAGAGCCTCATCAGGCGCCCCGGCGGGGCGCCTGAATTCGTTGGTGCGCACGCAAAATGTGACCAGCGGTCTCGTTACCGGCGAATGTGGAAGGGATGCATTGGATAAATGATATGCCATGGGATGACATACATGTCGCATTATTTGATTGCATCCTGACCAAATGGGGTGTACAAAATCAATGGATTGTTGTTCTGTATTGAATGACTTTAAATATCCGACAATCCAATAACCAATGTAAGGAGAAAGAAGATGTTCAAACGAGTTTCTCTCGTTATTGCCAGCATCCTGGTAGCATGCACAGCGTTTATCGCATGCGACAAAAAAGCAGACAATGCCGCGAATAATCAGCCAGCAGCCGCAGCAGCCGCAGCAGCCGCAGATCAGGCCGCAGCCCCCGCAGCAGCCGCAGATCAGGCCGCCGCTCCCGCAGCCCCTGCAGCAGCCGATGGCCAGGTTCCTCCGCCTCCAGCAGCAGGTGCGCCACTGCCTCCTCCCGGAGCAGCACCGCTTCCGCCGGTTCCTCCCGAAGCTCAGGCAGCTGTTGACAATCTGCTTTCAGTCATGTCATCGATCGCTGATGCCGGTAAAAAAGAAACCTGTGCAGAAGTACTCGCCGACCTGAAAAAGCTCGAAGCTGATCCGTCGATCAAGGACAAACTCATCAGCACCAAGATCCTTCAGAACTATCCCGAAGATGTTCAGAAGAGCATCAACCAGGCCAACCAGCAGCGTTTGTTCGGCGTAGCAATTGAAATGGCAGCTTTCCAGAAGTGCCAGGATGCGCCTGAAAACAACGATATCGATGCATCGATCAAGGCCATTCTTGCGCCGATCGCACCCGAAGAAGGTGCCGATGGTGCAGCCGCCGCTCCTGCAGCCTCCGCACCCGCAGCTGATGCCGCCGCTCCCGCAGCCGCCGCTCCCGCAGCCGCCGCTCCCGCAGCCGCCGCTCCCGCCGCACCCGCAGCTGATGCCGCCGCTCCCGCAGCCGCCGCTCCCGCAGCTGATGCAGCAGCCCCCGCAGCCGCCGCTCCTGCAGCTGATGCAGCAGCCCCCGCAGCCGCCGCACCCGCAGCTGATGCCGCCGCTCCCGCAGCCGCCGCTCCCGCAGCCGCCGCTCCCGCAGCCGCCGCTCCCGCAGCTGATGCCGCCGCTCCCGCAGCCGCAGCAAACTAATTTGATTCGGACGCTTTGAAATAGCGAGCTTTGGCTCGCTATTTTTTTTCGCAAATTAAGGAGCCCGTATGAAACTCATTCCCGCAAATGAGGAAATATCACATCTCAAAGTCGCCGAAGCACTGCTTGAAAACGGCGTGACGATGATTCATCTGCTGCGGAACAGACCCGGTGTGGTGGTGCCTGAATCGTGCAACACAAATGTCGTGCATCTCAACTTTAGCTATCGCTACATGATTCCCGATTTCTGTGTCGATGAACGGGGAATCCGCGCCAGTTTGTCGTTCTCTGGTGTACCGTTTTTCTGTGATATTCCGTGGGAAGCTGTTTGTGGCATTTCTTCACAGATCACTGACGAGTTTTTTGTCTGGATCAATGTGTTTCAGATCGACGAAATACAGCAGTTTCTGCCTCCCGAATTTCTTAAGAATCTCGATGAGCTCAAGGATGTATCCATTCTTGAGGAGATGCCCGAGCTTAAGCCCTATGCGTTTGACAACCGCAGTGATGAGGCAAAAGACGACGAAGATGATCAGGAGGAGGAAGATGACGACGACGATGTGCCACCTGGTGGGTATACGCCGTTGCATTTTGTGTAGATTTGGACTGAAAAAACGCCCGGCGTATTGGCGGCAGCCAATAGACGGGCGCAGGCGGTCGTATTGCGCTCGCGCAATAGACCGACCTTAAATTAAGGCTATATTTAACCAGTGTGGATATAGCGTTACCCCGATATGTGTGAGATACTGCCTAAGAGCATCGAGCGTCGAGTTTGCCAATGAGCACTCGTGGCTCATTGCTCATCGCTCGTGGCCGCAAAGCAGACAATCTTACTTTTTCATATCCGCGTTCATTAAACTGAGCCTAAATTAAAATAGAAAAAGCCTGGCGTATTGGCCGTTAGCCAATAGCCAGGCTGGGCCGGCCGTATTGCCCGAAGGGCAACAGGACGGCATCAATCCTATAAAGCGGCAACTAGAGTCCGCCGAAGAAAACGGAGAGGCCGGCTTGCCAGATGGCGGTTGAGAAGTAGTTTTCGGACTCGTCGTACAGATTCGTGTAGATGTTGAATTCTGGCTGGAACCAGACGCCCTCGGTGAGACGCAGGGGCAGACCGATCATCATGCCAAGGTAGAGACCGTAATCGTGCCAGACGTCGCTGCGCTTGTCGGTGTCGAGTACGAGCAGACCCGCGAGTTTGGGGCCAAAGGCAAGGCCAACATAGGGATTGAAGTGATATTCCATCATCAGCGGGAGCTGGATGGCGATGAGGTGGGTGCTGGGATCGTCGGGATCGCCGCCGGTGTCGCGCGAATAGAGCCACTGATAGCCGGCTTCGATGCCAAGTGACAGATCGAATGTGCCGCTGACGAACTGATATTTTGCGCCTACCTGGGCACCGAGCAGATCGAGTTTGAGGCCGATATCGACGTTGTCAGCGATACCGTAGCGAATGGATGCTTCGAAATTGGGCTCGGCGGATGACGAAACATGTGCACCATCTGCGCCCGTGCCGGTTGCGGCAATTGCCCAGCGTACCTCGCCTTCGGGGACGACTGCGGCTGTCTGCATCGTGGTCAGCGATGCACAGGCATTGAGGAATAAGGCAACCAGTGCCAATAATAACAGCGAATATGTCTGATGTTTTTTCATCACGGTTCCATTGGTTTTAGAAAACGGCATGCAAACCACATGTCGTTGTAATATTTTCACGTCTTTTATAAAGATGCAATGCTTTTTTGAGACATCGCTCAAAGCATCACAATAACAAGTATCTGGCGTAAATAATTCCTAGTTTGAGGCAGATCGTTCTTTTTGGACGAAAGAATCGATTTCGAGCAGGATGGCATCATTTGGGACGTCTCCGGTGATGCCTTCGATGATGCGCCGAACCAGTTTTGAGGCGGCCGGGCAGGTATTCTGTGCGGCGCATTCATGCAGCGAGCGAGTGGAATCCGGGCAGGGACAAAGGGATCCGGCTGTGTGCATGCGCAGCTGAGCGCGTTGTGGTGCGGTGAGACTGTTGTATTCGGATTCGAGGCCGGGGTAGGGACATGCGACTGTTTTGCTGCGAGCCGTATCGGACTGAGGCGCCTGGATTTCGGCATCAACGCGAGCTATCAGGCGATCATAGCGCAGACCATTGGCGATTTCGACGCCATTGATAAAGATCGTTGGCGTGCCCTGGACGCCGGCTGCCGAGGCTTCTTTGATATCTTCGATCACAGTCGTGCTGTATGATAAGCCCGTTTGGGCATCGAAGAGATCGTCCACCGTGGTGCCCAGCGATTCGACGATTTCGGTGATGAAATCGGCGTCCAGCTTGTCCTGGGATGCAAAAAGACGATCGTGTACTTCCCAGAATCTGCCCTGCTTATGGGCGTATGCGGCAACCAGAGCCGCTGGCGCTGCATAGGGATGGATGTTTTGCAACGGCATGTTTTTGAAAACCACAGACACGGATTCCGGACGCGCGTCGTAGACTTTGTGCAGCGTTTCTGCGGCAACGGCGCAATAGGGACACTGGAAATCACTGAAAACCACGATTTCTGCGGGAGCTGCAGGATCCCCAAGACGGGGGCGGTTTTCGAGATGAAATGTGTGCGGTGATTTGAGGTTTTGGGCTTCAGTTTTGACGATTCCCAACGTGCGCGACTCGGGCACATCGTGACTGAGATAAAACGTAATGTCTGATGTGAGAATCACCGCTTCACGGCACGTTTTGCCAGCCTGAAGCAACGATTTGAGCGAGTCGTATTGGGCAGAATCTGTCTCGGTGCAAGGATTGCTCAGCTCGGATGCAACGAGCGCGAATGAATCGGCTTTTGAACCGGACAGAGACGCCGGAACCCACGAACGATCAGTCTGCGATGCACATTGTATCGCAGAAACCGACAGCAAAATGGCTGAAATCAGAAGGATAGAACGCTGCATGATTACTGTTCCGCGACGAGCCGCCGTCTTTCGGTAAATGCGATTTTCCAGCTATTGTCGGATTTGATAAGCCTGTAGCTGATGATGGCGTCATCGACAACTTTTTGATTGTGGTCGTTTGTGTAGGTCGATAACTGGCGCGTGTGAACGGTTGCTGTCGTCGAATTGAGCTGCACAAATTCCATCGCAAGCAGCTCGAGTTTGAGGTCTTTCAGGTTCATGGCGCGTTGCGCGTACTCCCGTTCCAGCTCGGGATAGCGAATCCGGTCGGCCATAAAATCTGCGATGTATTTTTCGAGTTCGCGGTTCTGGGCATGGGTGACATGGGACAGAATGAATTCGCGCACTTCCTGGGCCTGGGTCGGGTATTTGTTTTCGATTTCAGCTGATTTTTCGGATGATTCCTCGCCATTATAGGCAATCTTTTCATTATCGTCGGGTTTGATATCGTCATCCTTGTCGACTGCAGATGCCAATGGTGCCAGCGCACACAGCGAAAAAATCGCTGCACCCAGACCCAATAGGATATTGCGTACGATTTTCATGAAATCCTCCTGTGGTTAGATTCCGTTATGATGTTTGCTTGCTTGTTTGTTGGAAGAATTGAGACTCGAATCCCCATTCGTGATTCATACAGCGACTTATGATTTCATCTGTATGCGGTAAAACTGCCGCTGTCCGCAGCCTTTTCTGTTACGATTTCTTGAACACATCGACATTGTTTGAGAATGAGAGCTCGTATGTATCGTGTACAGATGGGTCCGAGAACGCATCTTTCTGGGGTTCCTGATCGGTTTTGGACTTCTCCTCATCCTCTTTCAAAAGCTCATCTGCTTCTTTCGTTTCGCGATTCTGTTCCGATTCCGAAGCCTCCTGCGGCTTCGATTTGTCATCGGTATTTTGATCGCTGTCACTCGTTTCTTTTGGCTTTTCGGCATCGCTTTCAGAAGCTGCGGCATCGGATTTGTCTGATTTATCGGATTTATCTGATTTATCTGATTTATCGGATTTATCGGATTTATCTGATTTATCTGATTTGTCTGATTTATCTGATTTGCCAGACTTGTCTGATTTGTCTGATTTGTCTGATTTGTCTGATTTATCGGACTTATCTGATTTGTCTGATTTATCTGATTTGTCTGATTTATCTGATTTATCTGATT
>CAMKRB010000119.1 GCA_946415045.1 uncultured Myxococcales bacterium | reverse complement strand
CCTGAGGTACTCTGGTTGTCGCATTGTTATCGAGATATATCATGGTAATGATTCCCACCTAAATCTGAATGACTCTGAGCGAATCGTCGACGGATTCGCGCAATTTTTTCTCAACGACATACTGAATGGTCCCACTGGCACCCGGACACGAGGCGCAAGCACCGGTGAGCTCGACATAGATGAGGTTTTCTTTGATATCAATGATTTCAATACTTCCGCCGTCTGCTGCAAGCATGGGTTCGATATCCGACTTGATAACGGCTTCGATCTTTTTGGACAGCTGGAAGGGCGAGAGTTTGGGCTTTCCCGATGCATCCATCTCGGTTTTGGGTGCCTGATCGGTCTGCGCGCCCCAGCGTTCGTCGAGCAAATCCTGGATGCCACCGGGCGCATGCTGGCATGATCCACAGGCACCACCGGCTTTTAATGCACCGATCACATCGTCGATGGTGTGCAGATTGAGTTCGACAATCTTGCGCCTGATCTCTGCTTCGGTCACATTAAAGCATGTGCACACAAGGCGTGAACCTTCGTCTTCCTTGATATCGAGATGGATGCCAAGGGCTTCGAGATCGACGCCGCGCTTTTCGGCCCAGTCTGCAACAGCGGCTTCGAGCGCTTCGGCACCCATCACGGAACAATGGATCTTTTGCGATGGAAGGCCTTCCAAAAACTTCACGATGTCTTCGTTGCGGATTTTGAGCGCCTGAATGGGCGTATATTCACCTTTTTCGATGATTTCACAAAGCGCTTCGCTTGATGCGATGGCGCTTGTACATCCAAAAGTCGAATACTTGGCTTCAACGATGACGTCTTCGATTGGCGTTGCTCCTTTGCGAACCTTAAAGAAAAATTGCATGGCATCGCCGCATGCAATGGACCCATGTTCACCAAAACCATCGGGGTTTTCAATCGTTCCAAAATGGCTCTTGTCGTTGCCATTTACCGCATTCATGAACAAAATCTTTGTTTTGTCGCTATATTGCCAGGCCATTGCTCACCTCTGAATTGTGTTTTCTTTTGCACCCACATGTACGCCATTCGTACCGCCTGTCGGGCGCGGGGGATACTAATCATTTTGCAGAAAGTGGCAAGTGGAACATTGGGATTTTTTAGCGGGTGACCGCCTGATTCGGTGCCCGAAAGCATCACTGTTGCAGCAAGATGGGTTCGCAGTGGTAAACGTAGAAAAAATGCGGTATAAAAAGATGTGTTGTTCGTGTTTTTGTTGAAAGGGAACAGAAATGGGTGACAGTAAGCATAAAACCATAAAGACCCCAAATGATCTCGCGGGGCGTTATCGGTTTATAGAAAAATTGGGGAGTGGAACGCAGGGCAATGTCTACCGTGCAGAACGGTTATCTGACGGCATGATTGTCGCGGTGAAGCGGCTGCGCATCGATTCTGTGAACACCTGGAAAGAGTACGACTTGTTCCATCGCGAGGCTGATGTACTGGCAACCATTCATGAACACGGCGTTGCCGAGTTTTATGAAACACTTGAGTTCCTGAATCCTGAGGCTCCTGCTGCCTATATCGTTCAGGAGCTGATCGAGGGGCGATCACTGCAATTCATGCTCAATGCAGGGTTTCGCTTTACGGTGAGCCGTATATTCAAGATGGCCTATGATCTCGTGGGGCTGCTGGAGCGTTTGCATTCACATAATCCGCCGATTATTCACCGCGATATCAAACCAAATAATATCATCATGAAGCCAATGGATGACTCGGATGATTTCGATCCCTACCTGATCGATTTTGGGGCGGTGGCAAATCCAACGGTTCAAAAAGGTGGATCGACGGTCGCCGGTACTTATGGCTATATGCCTCCCGAACAGCTTGTTGGACGTCCAACTCCTGCCAGCGATATCTATTCCCTCGGAGCGACTATCGTTTATATGCTTTGCGGTGTCCAGCCAATTGATATGCGCACCGCCGATTTCAGGCTCGTCATCGATCCCTATCTCGAAAATGTCCCAAGACCGATTGTGATGGTGTTGCACCAGATGCTCGATCCAAAACCTGAAACACGGCTTTGTGATTATAAAAAACTCAGGGAGATTTTTAATAACTTTGCCAACGATATCTATCTATTCGACGACGATAAAAAAGCACTGGATGAGGCCATGCTCAACCAGAAGCTGTCACAGGTGAACGCATTTAATCAGCCCGGTAATCTCGATTTGTGGATGCAGCTGGATGAAAAAATGCCAAGGCATGTGCCCGATGCGTTCGCCAATACCGTCATCAATCTGGCCAAGATAGATGACAATAAGCGATCTGCTGTCAGGATCAAAACCCGGCTGATTCAGGGCAGTCTCGTTTTGCTTGTGACCGGGGTCGTCGGTTGGATTCTGTACAATTTTGGGGATAGCAGCTTTTTCAGACACAAAGGGTCTTTACTTTGGTTTCTCCTTGTGGTTGCAGGTGGCGCGGGTCTTCTCTATCTGATTTTCTGTCTCATCGATTTGTTGAGCAGTCTCAACAGTATCCATCGCAATCGCACGCAGATTCACTCAAGCCTGAATGAATACAAAAATTGCCATACCCCCGAGATTACGATCAGATAGAAGATATCCCCATTTTGACGTTGCTCAAGTTCGGTCGCAAAGCCATCGCGACGATCGTCGATTTCGAAGATATCCCGGTACCTCAGAAATACCGTGAGGTGACGGTTTCCAAGTCGCTCACTTCGAAATCCCGTGTGCCCTTCAGACTGAGATACCGATTCAATCCGCCAGACGACGCAAGCGCTGACGATTTGGTGCATGAAGTGACGATTTATAACCACCAGACCGAGGGCCTGGAGTCCGGTACACCCATTCCGATTCTATACTATATCAATCCGGACGATAATTCCGACGTGATGAGTATTCCCTATCCTTTCCCGTTTAAGGAAATCGAACAGACTCAGGCAACGCTCGTAAACAAGGTCAATATGTATTGCCGCACAAAGGGGATAAGATAATGACAGACGCATTGTTGGAAAAATCGAAACCGGAAGTGCAGGACAATCTTGAAGAATCTCTTCAGGCCACAGCTGCTGGCAGCGCAGCATCGGCCAAATCGGAAACAAAAGAAGAAGTTGAGATAGTGACACCGCCGATTTTGAACATGTCCTATCGATACGTGAAACTGCTTGGCGAAGGAGCCAATGGTCGTACATGGCTCGCCAAAGACCGCCGAAATGCTTTGAATGTGGCGATTAAGGAACTCAAATTCGTCGAGGATTTCAAATCATTTGAACTGTTTCAGCGCGAGGCTGAGGTACTGCAGTCGGTGAGCGTTCGCGGTGTGCCTGCATGCTACGGAAACATCACAAAAGATCTGACCAGTTATATTATTCAGGAATATATTCCGCACCCATCTCTTGAAAAACTGCTCGAAGACGGAAAAATATTCAGTGAGGAAGAAGCATTCGAAATTCTGGATAAGGTGAGCGAAATTCTGCTCGCACTGGAAACACAGTATATTCCCGCAATTGTACATCGCGACATCAAACCCGGAAATATATTGTATTACCCAAAAGGCCGTACAAACGACGAAACACAGGTTTGGCTTATCGACTTTGGTGCGGTTGATAATGCGCATAAGCAGTCGAGCGGCTCTACAATTGCGGGTACATTCGGATATATGGCTCCCGAACAGCTGCAGGGCGAAGTTTCGGTTCGCTCGGATTTCTACGGTCTTGGCGCGACGGTGCTTCACCTGATTACCGGCGTATTTCCTTACGAAATTCCGGTCGAATTGTTCCAGATGAAGTTCCATCCGGTGATTGAAGAGAAGGCGCCTCAAACGACAAAAGCACTGCTGGATTTGCTGGATAAGCTGCTGGCCAGCAATCCCGAACACCGTCCTTCCGATATTCATGCGCTGCGCCAGGCAATCCGTGAAGCGTATGATTTGTCCAAAAAGTATCGAAGAATTCAGTATGTTGAATCGGTGACCGATTATCCGGCACGGACACGTCTGGGCAAGTGGTACAGGAATACAAGGATTGGTTCGACTCTGCACAGCAAACGCCTTGCCTTTAAACAATGGCGGCTGGAGAGACGCCGGGCCCGCATGATTAAAAGACTTGAGGCCGAAGAACGCAAAGCCCGCGCACGCAGGGAAGCTGAGGAAAGACGCCTGGCTGAACAGCGCGCCAAGAGAGGTATCGAATGTATCTGTACTGTCAGACGCGTTTCGGTCGTGTCAGAACAGATTCGAAGCGCCCGTGCTACAGATAACCCAATGGACTATCAAGATGACTTCAACTCAGGATTTGATGCATATCTGATGAGCGAAATCCGCGACAGGAGCTTGCTTGAAGGTATTTTCTGCTACGAAGGTGACTGGCATCCTGCGTATGTGATTGGAATGCCAAGGATGGTGCCTCAGATCAGATGTACCACCGAACTGTCTGAAAATACGAAGGTGAGCGAGAATACTTTTAAAGTATATTTCCTTCCCGATAAATGCGATATCGCGGTGATTGAAGACCAGACGATCTGGCTGACCCCGGAGTTTTATACAAGATTTACGGGAAAGGAAGCGCCTTCGGCCGGTCGATGACAGGAATGGTGTGCACACAATCCGCGTATTGGCTGCGATGCAGCCAATTGCGCGGCGTATGAAATAGCCGCGCCGCATCGGCGTATTGGCCGCAGGCCAATAGCCGTGCCCACCATCAATTCAATGTATAAACGTGATTGGCCAGATAATCGTAGTCGTGCAGCGCGAATGCGATGTTGATGGCGTGGTCCGAGCAGCGTTCGAGATCGCTGGCCACGTCGGTAAAGATGACGCCCGCAAGCGGCTCGCACTGTGAATGGAGCAGGCGATCGAGGTGATTGTTGACGATTTTGATTTGAAGAGCGTCGACGTATTGCTCGTTTGCCTCGGCCTGCTGCAGCAAGTCGAAGTTCTCATGCTCGAAAATGAACAGGCACTGATCGATGGTTACCATCGAGGCCGTCGCGATTTTTTCAAGGTCCTTGCGCGCATCATCGGAAATATGAGTTTTCTTGAGCTGGGCAGAGTATTCGACGATATTTTCGGCATGATCGCCCAGACGCTCGATATCGGTGACGACCATCATGAGTTTTGAAACGCGGTTGAGCTCGCGTTGTGACATGTCGAGGGCGCGCAGACCGACGAGCGCGTCTGTGATGGCGTGGTTGAGATAGTTGATGGTGTCTTCGACTTCCTCGACTTCTTCGGCGAGTTTGGGATCGGGGTTGAAGAAACAGTCGATGGCGAGTTTCATGTTGTCGCGGGCAATGCGGCCCATTCGGACGATTTCGAGTTTAGCTTGCTGCAATGCCATGGCCGCCGGGAGTTTGTCATTCTTTACCATATACAACAGCTGACGATCGCGGATCTTGCGCGTTTCTTCGGGTTTGACGGGCAGAATCAGCTGCGTGAGATGCACCAGGCGTTTCGTAAACGGCAGCACTGCAAGTACTGCAACGATGGCGAATATCGTGTGCGCATTTGCGATTTGACGGCCGACATCATCTGGCGAAAGACTTTGAATCCACGACAGAAACTGCGGAAATACATTGATGAGTGTGATGAGCAGTGCCGCACGAATCAGGTTGAAGAGCAGATTGAGCAGGGCAGTGCGCTTGCCGTTTCGATTGGTCGTGAGCGATGCCAGAAAATTGGGCATCACCGCGCCAATGGCTGCACCGATGATGAGATAGACCGTCATGTCAAATGTGAGCAGGCCTTCGATGGCGAAAGTCTGGAAAATGACGGTCGACGAAGATGAGCTCTGCAGCAGGGCAGTAAATGCAACGCCGAAAACGACTGCGATTGCCGGATTGTCGAGGTTTTTGAGAAAATGGATGAAATCGGCGCTTTGTGCGAGCGGCGCAATGGCGGATTTAATGATGGCAATGCCGACAAAGAGCATGCCGAAACCGAGGATAATTGTGCCGACATGCTTGGATGTGCTCGTCTTGAGGAACAGATGCATGCATGCGCCGACGAACAGAATCACAGGCGCATACAGGCCAAGATTGAATGCGGTGATTTGTGCGGTGACCGTGGTGCCGATGTTGGCACCCAGAATCACGCCTATGGCCTGAACGAGCGTCATCAGGCCCGAATTGACAAAACCAATCACCATCATGTCGGTGGCTGATGAGCTTTGAATGAGAATCGTGACGAGGATGCCGACAAAAACAGCAACAAATCGGTTGGATGTGGCATGCTCAAGAATTGAGGCGAGCTTTTCGCCGGCGGCGTTCTTGAGACCGGTCGACATGATGGACATGCCGTATAAAAAGAGTCCGACGCCGCCGAGTAATGTAAAAATTTCAAATATTGACATTTCTATTTTTTGGTTGGGGGAATGGCAATGGCTTCGATTTCTTTGCGGTAGGTATCACAAAGCCTGCAGCACTCGGCCATGATATTACATAGCGTGGTGCATTCCGATACTCCCGTTGAATACTCTGGTTTTCTGGGCAGGATGACGAGAACCGAGTTTCCGTCGTTGATGTTATCTTCGAGTGTATATGTCGTATTCCCGGATATGACGACGTTTCGAAGGTCGCTGATAAACTGTGTGGATTGCCTGTTGAATGCGGATCCGCCAAAGACGATGACGAAATAGGCAAACGGATAGTTGTTGCCTTTGACATTGGTGCGGGAAATTGTGGTCATCATGCACAGCAGTCCAGAGATGGGATCGTTGGGATGGATTTGCATGCGGACGTTAAGAATGTCGGGATCGCCGTTCACATCTTTGACGATATGTGCCTGAAACTTTTTCGTGAACCCCTTGGGAAGCTGAAAATCGAGGAACAAAGAGAGTGCATCGGCTTGCAAAGAAACCGGATGCGCTTTGAGTGAACCACCATAGAAGCGGTAAATGTTGATGAGGCACATCACGATATCCACCAGTGTCACGGCAGACACTACCTCTTCTGCAACAAGCAGAGCGCCAATCTGCACGGCAACCCAGATGATGACGAAAATGTAGATGACCAGTCCGCCGATGTTCGTCCAGCGGCTTGCGCCGCCGCTTGAAACAGACGAGACATGGGGAATGATATCGAGAAGTTCTCTGAGTTTTGCTTCGGGAATATCGCGCCATTCACCTACGGTTGTATTGGCCGGATCTTCATAGATGCGCTGTTCATATTTCTTGTACATGCTGATGGGCGCGATGAAGATGAGAATGGCACCAATGATGAGCAGCGGTATATTGGATGGAAACAGCTGATGCAGGAATATTCCGGCGATCATTATGGCGATGCGTATAATGATTTCGGTCGTTGATAACATGGTATTCACCTCTTTCCAAGGATACAATTAGTGGGCACCGCCGGAAACACACGCAGAGTGGCACGCGGAATGGCACGCAGAGTGACAGGCCGAATGACACGCGGAGTGACAGGCTGAATGGCAGGCGGAGTGACAGGCAGAATGGCAGACACCCGATAAATCGGGCTGTGCAAAGCAACCATTGAAACATGCCGACGACTGCAAGAACTTTGCATATCCCATATTGTATTGGTTCGATATGCCATGATTATAGTGTGTCGTTCCAACGATATATCCGTTGTAATAACTCCAGTATGCGCGGTTCTGCCAATAGTATTCTCTGTCGTGCGTATCGAGGTTGTAGGGCTGATAATTTGGCGATTCCGGATCGTTGTAGTCGAGATTGGCACGCCGCGTCTCTTTCGGATTTTTATACATCAGGCCAAGATAGTATTCCCGCGTTGCTTCAATGTCGCAGTCCCACGTCTTTTCCTGAAGCTTCGTTAGAATCTTTTCCATGAAATCCTGCAGCAGATCCTCTTTGATAGCGCCGGTTTCATCGAATATATCGACAAACGCCTGCTCGAATGGATCGAGCTCTGCATTGGCTTTGGGGATCGCACGGATGGGTTCGAGCGATAACAATACGAGTTTGTGCTGGTCATGCATCGATTGTACAATCGCACCAATGATATCCGATATATTCATACCGAGAATCAGTCCGACTTCCATCGGATGCAAATCTTTCACAATCTTGCCATTCTTCTGGTACGATCCAACGAGCATTTCCGGGGCTTCCCATACTTCGACCGATATCTCGTTCTCGCGCAAAATCTTGCGGGCCGCTTCCTCGCGACGTCTGCGTCCGCCAAATGCAAACGCTCCGCAAATCGCACCCGAAATACATGCGATCAAAAGCGCGCCGCCCATCCTCGACATGAGGTCGCCATATTTGAAATTGAAGCTGTCCGCATCGACCATTTGGGCGATTGCGCTCTGGTCAAATTGAATATCTTTCTGGCGGATATAGAACTGTATCAGCTGCGGTTCCTTCGGTTTCACGTTTGACTGATATACATGCATCGTCAGCAGATATTGATGTCCCCCAATATCGGTGCCTATATAGTCGATCTTGTTGCGTTCGTTGACATTGCGTTCCGTCAGAATTATCGCGTCTTTGCTGCCTGACTTCATCCCGTCGGTGCGCCGGTAACCGGCAATGCGGTAAAATTCATCGTCGCTGAGCGTTGGACCGGAAACCCTGTACGGAAGCACAATCTTGACATCGCGGTAAAGCAGCGATTCATCCCACTGTACCGGTGCCCAGCTGAAAAAGTACATTTCGCCGTATTCCGGATTCGTCGTCCGCCCGATATAGCCATCCTCAATGATGTTGCCGGTGTAGGAGAACGTCCAGAATGTATCGCCGGCGAGCATGCGTGGATACGTCGTTATATCCCACCTGTTTTTGCCAGCATTCGTGATATTCAGTTCCTGACGCTTGCGCAGTTTATCTGATACTTCCCCGCCATTGAAGACGATATTCTTCAAAGCCGGATTCTCGAAATAAAACCCGCCCATCGATCCCGTGCGAATGTTGTAATGTATCCTGTCGGTGACTGTGGTCTTGCCGGACGACTCAATCACCACCGTGACTTCCACTGCATTGAGGTCGACATCAACTGCCATTGCCTGCGACGAAAACGCCAGACTCGCTGCCGTCACGCACGAATAAACCGCATATTTCAAATTCATACGCATACTCCGATATCATTGCCTCAATTTGTCTTGTACTGAGGCAATCAAACCTACGATTTTTGATTCCATTCGTCCAGCAAAATAAAGAGCACTGTGCTGTTTCAACGAAAAATGTAAATGCGGTGGCTCTGTCTGAATGGGGCTCGCCTATGCGCCGTTGGCGCATACGGATTGCTGGCGCGGCTATCGCTGCGCGATACGCCGCTTTGCCTGGGCTATTATCGCGTAGCCGTGCGGTCCGCACGGCTACGCGATAATACGCCCAGGCTTAAACATCCTCATTAGTACTTCACCCAAATCGCAGGACGGACACCGCCCAACATCGTGAAGGGCAGACCATGAGTCTCATTTGTTCCTTCATCACTGACGTAAGCACAACTATGAAGAATTAGGCTCTGTTTAACGAACGTGGATATGAAAAAGTAAGGTTATTTGCTTTTCGGCC
>CAMKRB010000118.1 GCA_946415045.1 uncultured Myxococcales bacterium | reverse complement strand
TTAAAATGGAGGCGAAAACCTCTTTCTCACCGGCGTTGCCGGGGGCTGTTGATATGAAAGCCCTACGGGCTTTTAAAATGGAGGCGAAAACCTCTTTCTCACCGGCGTTGCCGGGGGCTGTTGATATAAAAGCCCTGCGGGCTTTTCGACGGCTGAGCGATAACCAGAGACATCATCCATGCCCACTCGGTAAACAGCAACACGACTTAACCATGTGACTTTTAGGATACTGACCAAATGACGACGCATTATTTTGTTATCGAGACAACGGATTATGCGAATTGTGCTTCCAATAAAGGTGAGCTCAAATTCGAAAACCAAGATAATCATAAGAGAATTTTTAATAAGGCCCTGAGACTATTGCATCTGGAACAGGACTGCATCAGCCGCGTCGATAAGTTTATCAAAGAAAAACAGGATGGTGTGCCATTATTGATTTACCCATATTCTTTGGACGATTCAAAAGATTTGAAACATCGCAAAGGGAATGAAATTCTATCTGTTGAATATGACTCGGGAGATAAGAAGTTCTCTCTACAAACGTTTGGATTGATGGGCTATATCAGTATCACGTTGTCCGAAGACAAAGATGAAAACGAGGATTCGGCCAAATCGGTTGACGAATACCACTTCGATATCTTTATCCATTCGCGATTCGATTGGAATGGCGAACCCAAAATCCGTTACTGTGACAATCAGGATAATCAAATTAACAAGAACGCATCAAGTATCTGTAAAGATTTTTTCCTGCATTACATGCTGCAGCATGCACTCAATCTCAATATTTTCGATTGCAATCCAAGTGCAAAAGAGAGCGATTCCGAACTTGAACTGATGCTGTATTTCTTTCCCGGAATGCTGCGGCGTGCGATGAATCAGGGATTGTATAAGCGGTATGTGCATCGCGAATACAATGATGATAAAGTACGCGGTCCAATCGATGTTGCTCGCCATATTCGCAGCAATATGCCGTTTCGCGGCAATATCGCCTATTCTGCGACAGAATTTGATTACGATAACCCGGTCACACAGCTGGTACGCCATACCATCGAATATATGCGTCATCACGAATGGGCTTCGCAGCTGCTTTCACAGAGTGAGCAAACCGCTCAGGATGTGCAAATCATCGTTCAGAATACAGAGCAATACGAGCCCGGAAACCTCCATTCGGTTCTCAGCCAGAATATCCATCCGCTCAGCCACCCATATTTTACCGAATGGATGCCGCTGCAATACCTGTGCTTATCGATATTATTGCACAATGATATGGATTACAGTTCTGAGCGTGACGAAGATAATATTCACGGCATCCTGTTCGATGGTCCATGGTTGTGGGAAAATTATCTGGATGCTTTGTATACATCCTATAATCTTGGTTTTAAGCATCCGGATAACAATGAGCGAAAAGATGCGATTCGACTCTATCAAAAAGATGATAAAGGGGAGCGATACCCGGATTTCTATAAGCCAAGCGATATAGCAAGCCAATCGGAACCATGTCAATATGCCGAAGAAATCTGGGATGCAAAATATAAGTTACGCTATGGTGAAGGTGAAAATATCGAGCATGATGATATCAATCAGGTGATATCGTATATGTACATTCAGAGCAAACTGAATACAGATAATTCCAGCTCAATATGCAGGAGAGGTGGATTCGTCTTTCCATCGAAACAGGACACATGCTTTGTAAAGATTGGAACTCTGGAAGGCATCGGTGGTGAATTGTACAAATGGGGGCTAAAAATCCCATCACCCTGTGAATATCGATTATATGGGGAATTCTGTAACAAGATGAAGGAAAACGAAGAAGCGTTCCAAAATAGTTATCGTGTTCAGGATTCATGAGCGATGTGCAATCGCCGCATCAATGTGAATTGAAACCACATATACACAATTCACCTACATCACATTCATTCACCTACCTTCGTTCGACCAATACTATATTTTCTCTCGAAAATGATTGATTTCACACGATTTGCACAATAAAATAGATAGAACAACCATGCGGTAGTTATGCATGCGTTGTGATTGAATCACCCGATAAAGGAGCCACAATGAATCAAATCACCGAAGCTTTTTTACACGACATCCCCAAGACCGATCTTCACGTCCATCTGGATGGCTCCCTGCGCATCGAAACATTGATAGAACTTGCGCGCGAACGCAATATACCGCTGCCATCGAATGATCCTGTCAAGCTCAAGGAAATCCTGAACATAGGCGGCATACACGAGAATCTGGAGAGCTATCTTCGCGTATTCGACACGACGCTGAAGGTTTTGCAGGACGAGGATGCGCTCACGCGCACAGCTTATGAACTTGCGGAAGATGCGGCGCTTGAGAACTGCCGTTACATCGAAGTCCGCTACAGTCCAGTGCTGCATCAGCGCGAGGGCTTGTCGCTGCCGGTGATTGTAGAGTCGGTGGCAGCGGGACTTCGTGCAGCCAAGCGCAAATACGGCATCATGAGCGGCCAGATTCTTTGCGCGATGCGCCACATGTCGCCTCAGACCTCGCTTCGCCTTGCGGAACTTGCGGTTGCATTCAAGAACAAAGGCGTGGTGGGATTCGACCTGGCCGGTGGCGAGATGAATAATCCGGCCGAAAAGCACGCCGAAGCATTTACATTTATCCGCAAGAACAACCTGAATTCGACGGTACATGCTGGCGAGGCCTATGGCCCGAGATCGATTCATCAGGCGATTCACGACTGCAATGCACACCGCATCGGCCACGGCACGAGGTTGCGTGAAAACGGCGATTTGCTCAACTATATCAATGATCACCGCATTCCGCTTGAAGTCTGTTTAAAGAGCAACGTGCAGACAGCGGCGGTCGACGCCATCGAGAATCATCCGCTTAAATTCTATATGGATTTTGGTCTTCGCATCACACTGAATACCGACAACCGCCTGGTCACCGACACATCAGTGACCGAAGAATACAAGCTGGCATGTCAGGTATTCCATCTGACGTTTGACGAAGTGAAGCGTCTGGTGCTTGACGGATTTAAATCGGCATTCATGCCGTTCAGGAAAAAGCGCGAAGTGATGCGGCTTGTGCTCGACGAATTCAACCATGTTGCTGAGAAACACGGGCTGCACAGCGAAGTGCCGGTCACGGGTGTATCGCGTTATGCAATCGACCGGATTGGCGAAGATCCGACGCCGGATTAATCATGGCGCGCCGTATGTGCAACATAGGCGCGCGGCCGTGCGTATCTGCCGCAGGCAGATAGCAACGGCCCCCCAAAAAATTCATTTTTTGCACTCGGGGAATGACGCCATTGCTTCGTCGATGAGCTCCTGTGGTACGGGTGCGGGCTTGCCAATCCAATCCTCATCTTTTGAGTATGCGGCGTCGTAAGCGAAGGCGCTCGCGCCGGATCCGCCCCAGAACAGATAGGCGACATGTTTGAAAGCGCCGGTTTGCGCCAGCGAGATGTTTGCGCGCTCGAAACGCTTTTTTCCGTCGACGTAGACGCGAACCGTGGCGTAGGATGGACCGAAGGCGTTGTCGAGATAGTAGTGCACACCGACGGCGTACCAGCGGCATGGCGTCGGATGATCGAGGTTGATGTTTTCGGGGCCGGCACCATCGGCATCATCGATGTCGAGTGAAGGCAGTTCATTGCCCTGCCCCTGAATGGGCCAGACGGGTTCCTTGTTGAGGAAGAAAACATCGGTGCCGTTGTTGAGTTCCTTTGTGCCGGTATCGCCCCAGGTGCCATCGGGCAGGGACATAAAGTGGAGATCGAGGTCAGCCCCCTCGGCATCCGTCTGATCGTCATCGCCCGGCGTATTCCAGACGAGCTGCACGTGTATGGTTTCGCGAGGCACAGCCGAAATCATAATGCAGTCTGTGCTGCAGCTCATTGTGTTATCAGCATCTTTGACATTGAGGCAGACTTCGTAGTTGCCGGCCAAATCGAGGAACAGTGAGGCTTCGGAGCCATTGGAGACGATTCTTGAGGTGGAATCTTTCGGTGCCGATTTAACGGTCCAGTAATAGGTCAAAGAGGTGCCTTCGGGGTCAGAACTGAGACTGCCGTCGAAGATGACGGTATCGAGTGGCGAGAGGTCGAGCATTTTGGCCCATTCACTGGACGAGCTCAGGCGTGCGCGCGCCGAGGCGTCTGGACAGCGGTTTTTGGAGGCGGTGCCCATCACCTCGATCTTGGCGTTTGGCTGCAAGGGATCGTTGTTCATCACGGTGAAGATGTCAGAGGCAGATCCGATAGCGGTCGGCGCGAACGTGATCTCAAGCTCAGCCGAATCCCCCTCGCGTAATTCAGTGTTGCCGTTGCTGAGCGCATACGAGAAGACATCCGACTGGCTGCTGCGCTCGACCCCCGAGATGACAAGCGGCACCGCGCTGCAGCTGGTGAGGGTGACGGTACGCGTCTGTTTGGAATTGATGCTGACGTCCGGGAACTCCAGCACTTTCGGCTCGATGCGCATGCACGGCGTATCGCTGTTGGCGATAATGGGAAGCACGTAACGCGGATTGTCGGGATCGTTAGACAGAATCACGAGAGAGCCCTCGGCCCGTCCTTCCGACTGCGGCGCGAACGAAACGTTCACATCCAGCTGGTTTGCAGCATTTGGCGCGATCGCGACGGGCAGCGTGACGCCATTGGCGATTTCAATGCCAAACGCGCTGGTGGCATTGAGCTGTATATCGCTGATGTTGAGCGCCAGGTCGCCGATATTCGTAATGACGACATTTCTGGTCGATTTTTTGCCGACATCGGTCTGTCCAATGATAAGCCTCTCTTCCTGAGACGGCGTGACATGAATCTGCGGTGCGAGCTGCTGCGCGACGACATCGAGCGTATAAACGGGGACGGATGCGTCGTTTGAATAGATGCGGATTTTCCCGTTTGGCGCAGGATTTTGGAGAGTCGGCGTATATTCGACGGCGAGAGGAATGGAGGTCAAAGCCTCGAGTTTAGCGGGGATTTCGACATTTTCGGCGACGATGCGGACGACCTGCGAACCAGCCCATTCAATGCGCTGCACATCCAGGGGATCCTTTCCGACGCTGGAAACGACGAACGGCAGCGAGCGCGAATCACCCGGTGTGACGCGCGAAAACGTGACCTGTTTTGGCGGTGTCACGCGAATCCGGGCATCGGAGCCCTCATCCAGGGTCGGCCCGCACGACATTCCGGTCTGCGCACACGCGGCAAACAAAATGAGGCTGAATATTTTGCGACTCGTCGGTCTCACGGTTATTATCTCCATAAGGGTTCCGATGCTATGGCCTTCGGCCATACGCATCGGGCATGCGTCTATCCGGCTCTGCCGGATACGCCGCATGATGCATTTTGAATTGTTACACTAAATCCGCCCAGCACGCACACAATATCTATACAAAACCCTAAAAAAAAAGTAAAAAGCCTACAGCTATCAGCCATCATTTTGCGATGTGCCGAAACCGCTTTTCTCACAGAGACCAACGCATGCAAAAACCTTCAGAATCGGCGCCAGGCAGCAAGCCATCCCGTGAAATCCCGTGCCCAGCCATGGGTGACCAAATCGTTTTTACGCCAGATGTCGCATCCTGGCTCAAATCGACGTCACTTCATCTGGTCTGTCGATGGGAGCAGGATGAGACGCCATTCTGCGTCGTCGAAAGCGATGACGACATCATGCAGTTTGTGCTTGAAGGTCCGAAGTCACAGCAATTTACCCTCGCCACACCTCATCCCGGGTTCGACTATTCGAGTTTTTGGCAGGCCAAAGACGAAAAAGGTGAGCCGTATCTGGTATGCGTACACTACCCTGTTTCCGGCAAAAAGCCGATTCCCGACGCGTGTACGCCCTATCTTGTGCCGGAGTATTTGCATGGCACCATGCTCAAAACGCAGGTGGTCATTTACGATCTCAAAGACCGCACAACGCTCGACATGTGGCGCAAAGCCCATGCGACCCCCGATCCCGACACCATCTACGAAATGCTCCATTCCGTCGCCAAAACGATGAACGACATCATCGCAACGGGTCACAACGAGATACGCATTTCCCCCTATACAGTGGTTGTCGGTTCCGACAACAGCATCCGCCTGATGGGTATTGCTGCATTCGACATGTCCTGGAACGAACGGTGTGCGCAGACCTATCATCAGGATTCGATTGCCTGTGTTCCGCCCGAGTGTTCGGGATATCTGCAGCGCAGGCTATCCCCAAAACAAAGCGCCTATATATTGGGTGTGCTGGCGTTTTATCTGATTACGGGCGTCAATCCGCCGGTCTGTGAAGCCATGGACTATGAGATCGCGCTGCTCCCACGTGCATTTGTGCCGGGTTTCCCGGTCGGCTGGGACGAAATCATCAACCAGGCACTGCACCCCAATCCCGAGCTGAGATATCCATCCCCCGATGCATTCATGCAGGCGCTTGCCGAAGGTCTGGAGCATATCCACAAACGCAATACATCCAGCGGTCCATACGACTATGATATTGCAATCGACACGCATATCGGCGTGGGCAAACGTCTGCGTTGTCCGGTCAATCAGGACGCCGTATTTCTGAAAGAATCGGACGACAAACAGCGCATTTTGCTCGTCGTAGGTGACGGCGTCTCGACATCGACCTATGGTTCGGGCGATATTGCCAGCGGTCTGCTCGTCGAAACCGCACAAAAGATCTGGGACAAGGAACTGGCCGGAACCGAAGCCATCGATCCTCGCGCGATCGCAGGCCATATCATGGAACAGACAAATCAGGCCATCTGCCAGTATATCCGCGAGCGATATGCCGATAAATCGCCGACATCTGCCGAATGCATGGGCACAACCGCACTCATAGCAATCGTCGAAAACGGCATCATGACACTGGCTTCGATCGGCGATTCACGGGCTTATATCATTCGCGACGGGTTTTTGTCGTGCATCACGCGCGACCATAACCTGTTTACCATTGGTATTGTCAACGGTCTGTCGGTGAGTTTATGTGCCAATCACCCGCATGCCGGTTCACTTGTACAATGCCTTGGCTATTACGTCGATAACGAAGCCGAACCCGAAGAACTGTCTTTCGACACCTATACCGTTCATCTGTTGCCAGATGACAACATATTGCTCACCACCGATGGCATTCTGGACTACATCGACTGTGAAATCAGCGTGAGTGAAACCAAAATCGCCGAAATCGTACTGGAAGCCCCAGATGCAGCTCACGCCTGTGCAGATATGATTATTCAGGCGAATCTGGGTGGCGGCGGTGACAATTGCGGCGTTGGTTTGATTCGCGTAAAACCATCAAAATAAATCTGGCACGCAACATGCATAACACAATTATCAGTGAAACGACACGACGATAGAGTCGAAACGTCACAAAGCATTCACCAATCATTACAATCATAGGGAGATTGAACATGAAACGTACATATATCGCAGGTCTTGCAATTCTTTCACTCGGTCTTTCGACACAGGCCATGGCCAAGGATATCGACGCAACCGACATTCTGGTTGGCGATTTTATGAGCGTCGGTTCGATCAATGTTAAAAAGATTGCAGCCAACAAGATGGTCGATCAGGCCATCCAGAACAACAAAGACGCGCTCTCCTCGATCAACGAGCTGAAGGCCGCAGGTATCGATTACAAAAAAGATATCGACGTGATTACCGTAGCGCTCGACGACAAAGGTCATGGCTGCACAGTTATCGACGGTTCCAATGCCATCAAGCCAGCCTTTGAAGCCTATGTAGCAAAGAAGCAGTATACCAGTGAGGATTACAAAGGCGTCGTCATATACACGAGTGGCCGTGACACAGCCGCCCTGTTGAGCGAAACCCGCATGCTTGCATGCGACAAATACGACATCAAGCCCTCGATCGACAACTTCAAAGCCGACAAGCCCAAGACGCTAAAGGAACGCGCGAGTACGATTTACAACATGTACAATCAGGCCTCGAAATCAGCCGATATCCGCTTTGGTGCAAAGATGACCAAATCGCTGAAAGAAAAAGGCAAGACCTATAAACTGGATGGCGAGAATGGTGCTTCGATTGGCGTAACCGATATCGATGCCTCATCACTTTCGATTAGCCTGGCCTCGGGCATTGATATGAATGTGCTTGCACAGACCAAATCAGCCGATGTAGCGACCAGCGGTGCCAAGATTCTGAACGATACCATTGGTGCAGTTGCCGGAGATCCTTCGCTCGAACAGCTCGGTTTAGGTTTCCTCGCCAAAGCCTATAAGATTTCAGCCGACAAAAAGAATATCAAGGCGAATGTCAAATTGAGCGAAGACCAGATCAACCTGTTGCTCGGTCTGCTCGATGGCGTTGCAAATGCCAAATAATTTCACAGTTTCCGCTATTCCCAAACAAAAAAGCCGCCAAATGGCGGCTTTTTGTTTTATGGTGATTTATCAAACAGAGTGTGGGGATTGTATACCTTTACTACAGTTTTTTTTGACGGCCTACGGCCGTAAGCACATTTTTTCGCGGCTACGCGCCGCAGGCGGCAAGGGGCGTTGTTCCGCGAACGCCCCTTGCAACCCCGCGCGGCCGGGGGAGTGCCCCCGGTCCCCCCAGCTTTAGTTCTATGTAATTTACATTGCGACGCTAAAACGCCATCCATGGCGTTGTACCGTCGCCCCGCCGACGTCGTGTCGGCGGGAGAATTTATGTGCTCATCATGACGGCCTGCGGCCGTATGTTCTCTATGTGCAGGAAATCTATACTATTTTTGTCACAACTCGCGACACCAACGCATCATTTTAACAACCCGAATAACTGCTGCACGAAGCAGCCCAATGAACACGGAGGTGATCATGAGACTGAAACAATGGATTGAAATTGCAATGATTCTGGGAAGCATGCCATTTGCTGTGATAATGCATGGATGCGAGGACAATAAATGGCGATTGCGAGAGTGCGTGTGTCTTGCACAGCCAGAAAACGCGGCACTATCAAATCCCAAAAATACTCCGGATTTGCAAAAGTCAGAACCAAAGACATGTCACTGGACCGACGGCTTTGGATTCATTCTGCCCGAATCAGTGTTCACCGGCGAAATGCGCCACCAGGTACCAGACAAAGCAGCTGATGATCAGCAAATTCCCCAATCAAAAGCACCAACAGCAGCTTCCAGTGATACGAAATTGCGAAAGCCGCTTAAAACTGCGCTTGCTGCGACAGCGAGCGTGAATACTGGAAACTGCATCGACATCAATACAGCCGATGAAAACCAACTCACATCATTACCGGGCGTTGGAAAAGGTCGTGCAGAGGCGATTGTACAGGCGAGAACACGAAAACCGTTCAAACGTAAAAAGGATATTACGCGAATCAAGGGGATTGGCGTGCAATCCTATCGCAAGATGGCCGATAAAATCTGTGATATCTCAGACAAAACGATTTGAGGATGAAAATAACGATCGTTAAATTGATTCTGTTTTTTTTGGGGGGACAGCTGCGCTGTAAGCACCATCGTTGTGCGGCTACGCGCCGCAGGCGGCAAGGGGCGTTGTTCCGCGAACGCCCCTTTTTCC